>JAYVNO010000076.1:0-17862 GCA_043758415.1 Burkholderiales bacterium | reverse complement strand
CAGATTGCCTCAGATTTTTTGAATATTCTCTATTGCAGACCATCAAGAAAATCTGCGGTCATCGGCGTCGAATCTGCGCTAATCTGCGTCGAAAAATTGAGCCCAGTTATTTCCGTAACGAAATAGAAACGTAATAATAGCTTTTGCGTGATAGCCCCAACGCACAGGGGCCGCCATCGATAAACGGTAATAACCGACTAATGCACGAAATGCGGGCTTAGTCCTTTTTGAATAAGGGTTTGCGAGAAAAGTTGATATCGATTTCGCTTAGCTGATTAAGCGGCTACAGTTCTCGGCGCAATCTTCGCCACCGCGTCCTTCATCGCGCCAATGTGCGCGGGCGTTGTGCCGCAGCAACCGCCCACGATATTCACCAACCCGCTCTGCGCGAATTCCTTGATGAAGCCCGAGGTCATCTCTGGCGTTTCGTCGTAGCCAGTGTCAGACAGCGGATTCGGCAGGCCCGCGTTCGGGTACACGCTGATGAAGGTGTCCGGTGCGATCTTTGCCAATTCTTCGATGTGTGGGCGCATAGCGACCGCGCCTAGGGCGCAGTTAATGCCGATGGAAACAGGCCTCGCGTGACGCACGCTGGTCCAGAACGCGGCGACGGTTTGCCCTGACAGCGTGCGGCCCGATGCGTCGGTGATGGTGCCGGAAATCATCAGTGGCGGCGGGTCTTTGTCATTCTCAAACACGCTTAAGTAGGCGAACAGCGCGGCTTTGGCGTTGAGCGTATCGAAGATGGTTTCGACCAGCACCAGGTCAATGCCGCCTTCGACCAGCGCTTCCAATTGTTCGGTGTACGACACCACTAATTCATCGAACGAAACGTTCCGTTTCGATGCGTCGTTGACGTCGGGCGAAATGCTCGCTGTGCGATTGGTTGGGCCGAGTGCGCCAGCAACGAAACGTGGCTTGTTCGGCGTTTTCTTCGTCCACTCGGCGCAGCATTCGCGTGCAATTTTGGCAGCCTCGCGATTCATCGCGCGCACCAGGTGTTCGAGCTTGTAATCGGCCATCGCAATCGAGGTGCCGTTGAACGTATTGGTCTCGATGATGTCGGCACCGGCCTCTAAATATCCGTTGTGAATTTCGCGAATCACTTCCGGTTTGGTGAGCACCAACAAGTCGTTGTTGCCTTTGACGTCGCACGCATGATCGCGGCAAGCGTGACCACGATAATCCGCCTCGCCCAGCTTGTACTGCTGCACCATCGTGCCCATGCCGCCGTCGAGAATGAGAATGCGTTGGCGGAGCAGGTCGGTGAAGTGTTGGCGGCGGCTCATGGGGCAATCGATAGTCGTCAGGCTGCTATTTTGTCACGCGTGGTTTGTCTGGCAGACGCAGGGTTTGCGGCAGAGGCGGGAGCTTGGGCGCGTGAGGCGGGGCGCTTGCGTGGCGGCGCAATGCTCAGGCCCGTGATGATGGTGCCAACCAGTGCGTTCGCGTGCTGTTCGAGGTCATGGGCCGTGGGGTCGAGCAGCCACTCATGCATGACGCCAACCATGAATGAGTGCAGCGCCTGCATTCGATGCTTCCCCCGCTGGACGAGGGAGCTTGCGGAAAAGAAGCGACAATCGCAGTTGCGATTTAACTTGCCTTGTGATTTGCCCATGAAACACCTGACTCCCAAAGAAGCCTTTGAGCTCATCCGCGGCAACAGCGACGCGGTGTTTGTCGATGTGCGCTCCGAGATTGAGTTTTTTTATGTCGGGCATCCGGTGGGCGCTGAGCACATCCCGTGGCAGGAACCGCCCGATTGGGACATTCAGCCGGAGTTTGCGCAGCATGTGAAAGCGTTGGTTGCGGGCGTGAGAACTCGCCCTGTGATCCTCATTTGTCGCAGTGGCAAGCGTTCCGTTGACGCTGGCAGTGTTCTTGAAAACGCGGGTTTTTCGGACGTCTACAACGTGCTGCATGGCTTTGAGGGCGACCTCGACGAGAACTTGCATCGTGGCCGCAGGAGTGGCTGGCGCTTCGACGGTTTGCCCTGGGCGCAGATGTAGCAAGGCGGTCGCCCCTAATTGGTACGTTCAGTGTTCACACCAGGCGAAAAAAGGCCCGCGCGAGGCGGGCCGGAGTCCTGAGAGACCTGATAAGACCGGAGGTGTATCGAGGGGGTGGTCTCAAAGGCTGCACACCTAGACAAGTCTGAAGTATGCGGATGTCATATTAGTCGCCCTACCGTCCGATGTCAAGGCACTGGGCACCTTATTTTTAACAATCGTTCAGCTAGCGTTGCCGCGCCGATGCATTGTGCCGCCCAAGAAAAAGCCCAGCGAGGCAAGCCAGGCTGGGCAACAAGGTATGAGCATTCGTATCAACCGCGATAAATCTTTAGTGCCCAGACAGGGTTAGCCGCCGTGACGCTGCCGAAACTTCTCTCGCATATCGTCTGCGCGAGAAACGCGATCAAGTAATTGACTCCTGATCATGCCCTTTTGTTCCGTAGTCAGAATTTGCGTAAATTTCACCCATTCGGCAATAGCGACTTTGCGCTCGACGGCGGTCGCTGCCTGAGTTTCGTCGCGCAAATTGAGCAGACGTGCAAAGTCAGGGTCAGCCTTGGCCAGCTCCGTTTTAGCCGTCAGAGCCGCAGCCACACGGGCTTTTCGGGTCGATTCGTTGGCTTTGATGCTGAGCTGCATGGCCACCGAATATTGCGCGTCCTGCGTGGCATTCAGGTTCAACGTGGCCTTCATCGCGGCAAAGTGATTGCCAAACGGCAAGCCCAGCTCGGGCATACCCGGCGGCGCGGCGTGCGCGAGCCTAGCTCCGACGATAAATGATGCCAGCAGCGCGACTATGCGCGCAACCGATTTGAACGTGGATCTTTTCGATGACATAAAACCTCCGCAATGCGTATCTGACAATTTTCAGACGATATTTTCGCGCATCAGTTGGCGCGGCGCTTTTGATCGGCCGAGAACAGTTGTAAACACTTGTAAGGATCGTCCTCCGGCTCGCTCCCGCTCTGTTATGTTTCTGCTATGAGCGCAACACTTTCCCCGCCGCACATTCTGGTGCTCGACGACGACCAGCGGCTGCGCGAGCTGCTGCAGCGCTTTTTGACCGAGCAGGGCTTTCGCGTTTCGGCGCTGCCGGACGCGCGAGATCTGGCGCGTCGCCTGGAGCGCGATCCGCCGCATTTGATGGTGCTCGACTGGATGATGCCGCACGAGGACGGTCTGTCTGTCTGCAAGCGACTGAGGAGCAGCGGCGACCGCACGCCAATCATCATGTTGACGGCCAAAGGCGAAGACGAAGAGCGCATTAACGGGCTGGACGCTGGCGCTGACGATTACCTGGCCAAGCCATTCAATCCGCGTGAACTGGTGGCGCGAATTCAGGCCGTCCTGCGGCGCGCGGCGGACGTGTCACCTGGCGCGCCGATGCCGGCCGATCAACCGATCACGTTTGGTGATTGTGAAGTGAATTTTGCAACGCGCGTGCTCACCCGAGGTGGCGCTGCGCAAGATTTAACCACCAGCGAATTCGCCATGCTTCGCGTGTTCGTCACCCATCCCCATGAGCCACTCACGCGCGAGCGGTTGTCAATGCTGGCGCGTGGCAGGGAGCATGAAGTGTTTGACCGCGCCATCGATGTGCAGGTGTCGCGATTGCGCAAGCTGGTGGAGCCCGACGCCAGCAAACCACGCTTTATCCAGACCGTTTGGGGCCGCGGTTACGTCTTTGTTCCGGACTGATGGAATCGCAAGTGCGGCAGCGCCCCACTACCGTTCGCCCTGAGTGCATCGAAGGCGCTGACCTCTCCGGGATCAAACCCTTCGCCCCGGCCTCCGGGCGCGCGACATGGGTACCCGCGTCTAACTCGGTTTAGATGGTAGTCGCGATGCCAAAAACCCTCTTCTGGCGACTGGTCGTGCTGCTCATGGCCTCGCTCGCCATTGCCGTGCTCGCGATGACGTTTTTGTTTCGACAGGATCGGGCGAGCCTCATTGCACGCAACTTTACCGAGGCAAAAATCGCGCAGATTGAGTCGCTGCGCACGGCGTTGAACAAGGCGTCCGTTGACAAGCAGAGTGGGCGCGGCCCGCAGTTGCAAATGATTGGTCGCGAGTACGGTGTGATGCTCATCCCGGTGGACCGACGGCCGGAAATCGGCCAAATGCCACGCGGCCCTGCGCTCGCACCGCTGGTCGAGAAATTGCAGGAACAACTGGGCCGCGACACCGAGATTCGTCTGGGCATGCGTCTCGATCAACCGGTGGTCTGGATTCGTCTCAAGGTGGGCGACGACGCGGCGCGATCAGTGTGGGCGGGTATCCCCGTTCGCGACACCGAGGCAGGCGAGGTGCCGACGCGCTTGCTCCTCACGCTCGCCGTGATCCTCGCAGTGTTGCTCGCGGCGACCTTTTTGTTCGCCCGACGGCTGTCGCGACCGCTGGCCGATCTGGCTGACGCGGTGGATAAAGTAGCCATGGGCAAACGTCCCGATCCGTTGCCAGAAGACGGCCCCACCGAGATCGCCCGTGTGGCCAGCAACGTCAATCGCATGGCGGCCAATCTGGAGCGACTGGAGCGCGACCGCAGCACCATGCTTGCCGGTATTTCGCACGACATCCGCACGCCGCTCACGCGATTGCGACTGGCCAGTGAAATGTCAGTCGGCGACGCGCAAAGCCGCAGCGAAATGGCGTCCGACATCGACGAAATTGATCGTGTCGTGACGCAATTTTTAGATTTCGCACGTGGTAACCCGAAAGAGGCGCCGGTGCGCATCGATGCGCGCGAGGCGCTGACTGCCATCGCCGACAAAGCCAACGGTCGTGGCCTGGTAGTCCAGTGGTCGGCAGGCGTAGACGTCATCTGCATCAGCACCTTCCCCGCTGCGTTCGACCGCATGCTGATGAACCTGATTGAGAACGCGCACCGCTACGGCAAACCACCAGTAGAACTAGCACTGCGACGCGACGGCGCGATGGTCGAAATCGATGTGCTTGATGCCGGACAAGGCGTAGCACTAGCTGACGTAGAACGCCTGAAACAGCCCTTCGTGCGCGGCGATAGCGCACGGGGCGGTGCCATGGGCGCAGGCCTCGGCCTCGCGCTGGTAGAGCGATTGGCGCAGTGGCACGGCGGCAGCTTTGATTTGTTGCAGCGGGAGACGGGCGGGACGATTGCCCGGTTGCGGCTGCCATTGGCGTAGAGAATTGTTGCTTGTGCCGCACAGTCAAATGGCCTGCTTCCGTTGCAGAAGATTAATCACAAGCGCCTCCTTTCCTGACTCACAAGCTACCATTGCAGCTCGTTTTTGCACGAGCCCATCATGAGCACAACCACTCTCCTTCACTCCCTCTTCAAATACAAAGCATGGAGCAATGATCAGCTCTTCGTTGAGCTTGCCAAGGTGGATCCTGTGGCGCAGCAGGAGGCGCGGCACAACGCGATGCGAATACTCAATCACATCTACGTGGTTGATCAAATTTTTGCGGCGCATTTGTCGGGGGCGGTGCAGCCGTTTACTGCGACCAACACGACGGAGACGCCGACGCTCGAGGCGCTACGTGATGGCGTGGCGATGCTTGACGCGTGGTACGTTGACTACGCCGCCGATGCGTCGCCTGATCAGTTAGCGGAGAACATCGCGTTTACGTTCACCGATGGCGACAAAGGCCTCATGACGCGCGAAGAAATGCTCACGCATGTGTCGCTTCATGGCACGTACCACCGTGGCGGTGCGGGGCGCATCATGGCGCAGGCTTCAACGCCGCCGCCGCGTGATCTGTACACGCGTTTTCTGCATCAGTCCGAACCCAAACGGCGTGCTGCATGATCACGCTTGAATTTCTCATCACTTCATTGATCGTTGTACTGATCCCCGGCACTGGCGTGATTTTCACGGTCTCGACTGGCATCATTCAAGGTCGCAAAGCGAGCGTATTTGCAGCGCTCGGCTGCACGACGGGCATCGTGCCGCATTTGCTAGCCACCGTGCTCGGACTCGCCGCTGTACTGCACACCAGCGCAGTGGCATTTCAAGCGCTCAAGTTTGCCGGCGTCGCCTATTTGTTCTACATCGCGTACGCCACCTGGCGCGACCAATCGGCGTTTGCCATTGACGGCAGTTCGTCGGCAAGCACCGCGATCTCGCTGATGACCAAAGCGTTTCTGCTGAACATTCTGAACCCGAAACTCACCATCTTTTTTCTCGCTTTCCTGCCGCAATTTGTTGAACCCGCTGCTGCCTCGCCGCTCGCGCAATTGCTGCTGCTCAGTGGCGTGTTTATGGCGATGACGTTTGCCGTGTTCGTGGTTTACGGCTTTCTCGCGCATACGTTTCGCAAAGCGGTCATCGAGTCACCCCGCGTGCAGGCGTGGTTGCGTCGCAGCTTTGCCGCAGCATTCGTCGGCCTCGGTGTAAATCTCGCCGCGTCGGAAAAGTGATCGACGCCGCAGTCTGGGCAAGCGTCCTACGTCTGTCGCGCCACAGCCGATCAGCGTCAACTAATGCGCCAGTGATCGTTGGAAACACCTGAAACTGACACGTTTTTTATTGACAGCTTTTTTGCTGATACCAGAGCGGCGTCCTCGCCACGACGCATCGCAGCCGAATGAACGAAGCGCCCTTTGCCCAACCGATTTTTCCGCTGCTCGCCGATGCGGTGCTGGCGCTGCACTTCGCTATTGTGGCGTTCGTGGTCGGCGGACTGGTGCTCATCATTATCGGCAACCTCGCCCACTGGCGCTGGGTGAATGCGCTCTGGTTTCGGCTGGCACATCTGGCGGCCATTGCTGTGGTTGCCGCGGAAGCGTGGCTCGGGATCACCTGTCCGCTGACTACGCTTGAGTGGTGGTTGCGAGCAAAATCGGGCGTGACGACCGGGCTTGCGCAAAACGAAAGTTTTGTCGGCTACTGGCTGCATCGCTTGCTCTTTTATTCGGCCCCGCCGTGGATGTTTGTGCTGGCGTATTCCGTGTTCGGTTTGCTCGTAGTCGCGGTGTGGTTTCGCTTTCCACCGACCACCAATGCTCGGGTTTCGAAACTTTAGCCATGCGTCTGCGCACCCCGCTTTTCTGTTGAAATCGTTGCCTAACCAAATTTGGAGCGTTCTGTGCGTGACCTGATTTCCATCGCCACCACCGCTGACGATTACGCAGCATTTGCAAAGCTTGTCAGCGAATACGTTGAGTGGAGCCGCAGGCGCTATCAGGACGACACGTGGTTTGTTGAGGAGGTGTTTGGGCATCAGTCGCTCGCCGGCGAATTGCCCACGTTGTCGATCAAGTACGGCCCGCCAAACGGCAAAACGCTGCTCGCCAGCCGCGACGGTCAGGTTGTCGGAGCGGGCGCATATCGCGATCTTGGCGACGGCATTTGCGAGATGAAACGGCTGTATGTCGGCGAGCAATTTCATGGGCATGGCACCGGCCGCCAACTGTGCGAAGCGTTGATTGCGACCGCCAGAGATGATGGATTTCACCTCATGCGGCTTGATACCGGCAACCTGCTGAAAGAGGCCATCGCGATGTACAAATCCACCGGCTTTCGCGAATGCCCGCCGTTCCACGACTATCCCGCAAAACTGATGCCGTATCTTATCTTTATGGAAATGCCATTAGCCAGCGCACCGCCCAGAAAGGAGCACGCATCATGACTGTGTCCCTCAAACACATTAGCGCCATGAGCCTGTTCGTTGAAGACTTGCAGGACACGAAAACTTTCTATCAGGACGTGTTTGGTGCCACGGTACTGTTTGAAGACGAAACCTCGGTCGCAGTCAAATTCGACAATCTGATCATCAACCTGTTGCGCGTGCAAAATGCGCGGGAAATCGTCGAACCGGGTGCCGTCGCAGAGCGCGGCACGGGTCATCGGTTTCAACTCAGCATCTGGGTGGCAGACATTGAAGCCGTGTGCGCAACGTTGCAACAGCGCGGCGTGACATTGCTCAACGGCCCCGTCACCCGACCGTGGGGCATGCGCACCGCCAACTTCGTCGACCCGGCAGGCCACAGCTGGGAAGTCGGGCAGCGCGTGGTGCCCACGTGATCAACGCGATCATCAGGAGCAAGCTTGGCCACCGTGTTCGAAAAACTGAACTTGAAGCTCCAGCGCGAGATCATCGTCATCAACGCGCCCGCGTCGTTCGAGCGGGAGTTGGTTCGGCTCAAAGACGTCGTTGTGCTGCGCGACGTTAAGCAGGCGAAGGCCGTTCACTTCGCCACCGCATTCGCCACCAAACAGGCGGAAGTTGACGCGCGGTCCAAAGCGCTCACGGCAAAGGCGGAAGGCGATGCGCTGCTCTGGTTTGCTTACCCAAAAGGCACGTTGAAAAAGTACCAATGCGAGTTCAACCGCGACACCGGCTGGGACGTGTTGCGCAGCGCAGGCTTTGACACAGTGCGCGCAGTGGCAATAGACGAAGACTGGTCAGCGCTGCGGTTTCGACGGGTGGCGTTTATTAAGGTGGCGGGGAAGTAGCGCGCGTTTCGTCGCTCACTTAACTCACGCGTGGCGACGAGTTGCATTTTCTGCGCCTGCTAGCAATTCAAACCGGCGTCATACTCGCCGCAGGCGGGTATCCAGCACTTAACCACGCTGCGAAGTCATTCAAAACGAGTGCGATTGCCAACTTTCTGAATTCCCGGCTTTGCCGAGAATGACGGCGGTTTGAGAAGGATCAAGCGGAAATTATTCGATACAGCTTTTTGCTGAAACGTCTATTGCATTGGGCCTAGCGCGCATTTACGCCAAAATCCGACTATGGCAAAAACCACCGCTATGCCCAATTGAAATAAGGCATTCAGAAAAAAGCTGTCACCCAAAAATCTCCTAAGCAAACAACGGAATCGACCCGTATCTCCCGCCCAAAACCTTCTCGCTCTGTGCGCTGGAAAAGCCCCACCAGTCGCGTAGCAGCGAGGCGTACAGCGAGCGGTAATCTGTGGTGTGAGCCACGTTGCCGTCACCGCCCAGTTGCGTTAGCGACGGATGCATGCCCTTGATGCCGCCCTTGACCGCGCCGCCGATGACAAATTGGGTGTTGGCGGTGCCGTGGTCGGTGCCAGCGCTCTGGTTTTCTTTGGCGCGGCGGCCGAACTCGCAGTAAGTGACGACCACGGTGTCTTGCCAGCGGCCCAGCTCTTCGCTTGCCGTTTTGATCGCGGTCAAGCCCTCACCGAGTTGCTTGAGTAGCGTTTGCTGCGTGTTTAGCTGGCCCTGGTGCGTGTCGAACGAACCTAAGCCCACTCGGAGGGCTGCCACGCCCGGCGACGCGGCCACGACCTGCATGGCGGTTTTCACTTGTTGGCCGAACGCGTGAGTGGGGAATTCGGTTTTGAGCGTGGCGTTCGGGTTCAGGTTGAACGCCGCGGATTGCGCCTCGCCCTCTAGCCGCAAAATGTGTTGCAGCGCCTTGTTGCTGGCGCGACCGTGCGGGTCGGCGAGCTTGGCTTGACGCAAGAAGGCCTCGGTCGAAGCAATCGACAACGACCGCGCGCCGTTCATGCCACCGGCAAACGGCCCCAAATCGCCGCCACCCACCGCGATGCCGTCTGCGATAAACGACTTCGGCGGCGCGACCGATTCGAATGCGCGGGCGAGCCAGCCTTCGGACAAATAGTCTTTTGAGTTCGAGCCCGTGTCCCAGATTTCGATAGAGCGAAAGTGCGACAGGTTCGGCTGCGGATAACCGAGACCCGGCACCAACGCCAGCTCGCCTTTCGACCACATCGGCATCAACGTATCGAGCGCCGGATGCAGGCCGAATTTGTCAGACAGTTGCAGCACCTGATCTCGCTTGATGCCGATGGTCGGACGCAGCGCGTAGTACGCATCGTCGGCGTACGGGATAAAGGTGTTCAGGCCGTCGTTCGCGCCTTTCAGCTCAACCAAAATCAGCAGGCGTTTGTACGGGTTGGCGAGCGGGCTTTGCGCGAAAGCGGGGAGGGTCAGGACGCTGATGCCAGCGCCCAGACCACCCAGAGCAGCTAAAAAATTACGACGATCCATGGTGCTTGATCCTTACGACGTATAGGGTGCGCTCTGCGCACCGACCTGTGATTTGATCGGCAACGATTGCGCGGTCGCCATCGTGATGGTGCGCGGAGCGCACCCTATGTCAGACATAGTCATTTCAGTTGATACATCGGGTCAAGCGCCAACGTGCGCAGCCCCGCGAGATTTCTGGGCACGTCTTTCGATGCCTGCACCGGCGGACCGGCGAGCACGGTGTGCCATACGCGCTCATCACCCTGCGCTTGTAACGTCGGATCGTTGGCCATCGGTTGCGCGGCGAGTTTTTGCGGCGGATACTGCGTGAACCACTGCTCTGCGTTGAATGAATATTGCCCGCGCAATTGATTGGATATGCCGAACGGTGGCAGGTTGGCGACGTTGATCGCGCCGCCGTCTTGCGTGCCCGTTCCGCGCGCCGCGAGACGCATTTGTGCGCGCTGGCGACCTTGACCCGCCATGTCGTTGTCCATGAGTTGCGCCGCAGGTTGCGCCATCATGTTGCCCATGTCTGCGGAATCAGCCTTCTCAGACTTGGTGGCAACGACGGTAGCGGGCTTCACCATTTCATCCGCCCGGAACAAGCGATTCAAAAATCCCTTGCGTGCCAGCAGCGTGGTCGTGTTCAACCACGCATCCCCCACCGGCCAGCCCTTCACGTTCGGCGGATTGAATAAATCCTGCCCAAGCTGACGCAGGACCACAGCGAACGGCGCTGGGTCCTCCACCGCAAAGCGGAACTGTCGCAGCGACCCGACAACCAGATCAACCGGCGACTTCACCAGCACGCCACGATTGGCGGGTGTCCAGAATGCGTCACTCAAAAACATCGCACGCAATAGCGGCTTCATTTCGTAATTTGCACTGCGCCACGTCGCCGCCAATTGCGCAACGGTAGCGGCGTCGGGTTCAGGAGACACCAATTCGCGCCACAGTTTGGCGACGATAAATTCGCCAGTCGCGGGCTGTTGCAGGAGCAGCGTCACGATGTCGTCCCCGTTGAATTTGCCCTCGACGCCGAACACGGTCTTGGTGCCCTCATCATGTGCCGGACGGCGAAAGCGAAATTCGCCCGCGTCGGCATCAATGCTCCAGCCGGTGAAGGCGCGTGCCACTTCCTTGATGTCCTGCTCGCTGTAATGGCCTTCGCCGAGCGTGAAAAGCTCCATCACTTCACGCGCGAAATTTTCATTCGGTGCGCCTTTGCGATTTTGTGCGCCGTCGAGATAAATCAGCATCGCCGGGTCTTTCGACACCTCGCGCAGCATTGCGCCAAAGTTGCCCACGGCGTAGTTGCGAAGCAGCACGTTTTGCCGATACATCAGACTCGCCGAGCGCACCTTTTGTTGCGACGTGGCGAAGTGGTTGTGCCAAAACAGCGTCATCTTTTCGGTCAACGGCGACGGCGTCGACAACATCTCGGCGACCCACCAGGTGCGAATCTCAAGGCCACGCTCAACCAGTTCGCGACGATTGGCCTGTTGCCGCTGTTCCTGCGTCATATCGGGCTTGTAGACACGCTCATACTTCGCCGTCCACGTCGGCGCTGGATAGGCGGCGGTTCGGCGCGTTTCGCTCAGCAGCCGATCTACCGCCTGCTCACGCGTGAGTCTGGCGTAATCGTCGATCTCGTTGGTTTGCGCGGCAAAACTGGTACGGTTCAACAGATGGCGAGCTTCATCGAAGCCCATGGGCGACGCCCGAGTCGGCTGCGCCGACGCTGACGCGACCGCAAGCAGCAGCGCGACCAGGCACAGTAACAACCACCCAAAGGCGGCGACGACGGATCGGGTTGACGGGGATTGCATAAAGTCCTTCAGGGGCAAAAACACGGTGGTCGGCTTCTTCAGCATCATTTAATGAATCGGTGACACGGGTGACGATGAGTTTCCAACGCCACAGCTTAGTCGCTGGCGGACGGTTCTGGCGCTTTGCGCGCCGATGCTTTGTAAACAGTTGTTTCCCTTGGCCGACGCTCGTAAAAGTCTGTCCAGCTCGCGCAGGTGGATCAGCTGTCGTTAAATTGAGACACATATTTTATATAAGAATCAATGACTTACGATTGTTCGCACCGGGGCGTGTCTCGGTGTTGCGACAGTTTGCCAAAGAATTTGCTGAATTTGCCGCATTTTTCGACAATTTTCGCGACGTACTGTCACATAAGTCATTGAAACTACGTCTATTAATTTGAATGGCACGGAAGCCGCTAACACCACACGTCGAAATGAGGTTTGTTATGGATATGTTTTCACCCAGCGTTTATGAGTCCGCTCACAACCGAGTTCAGGAGCCCGTTGCTCCCGCATCCGGCGCTCAAGCCGAAGACGGCGAGTGCAAGGCGCTTCGAGAGCTCGCGGCGTTAGGTGACCGTGTATCCGCAGCCCGCCTCGTTGTCTGACCACGCGGGGGTGTTTTCCTCCCCCGGTCGCCCCCGCGTGTATTTCTCGTGATCCCCCTCAAGCCCGCTGATGCGGGTTTTTTTACGTCCGAGTCCACTCTATGCGGACTTCTTTTGCGCAATTGCGCCTTATTGCAGACGGGTGTGCCTTTGAAAAAAGCCTGCGTAGAGCAGGCTTTTGTGATGTCTCAGATCAGAGAATCGAGGCGGCGCGAAATTACTCTTTCAGAATAAATGTGACCTTCATGTTGACACGGTATTCAACAATCTTGCCGTCTCTGATGATGACCTTCTGATCCTGCACCCAGGCACCCTCGACGTTTTTGAGCGTCTCGCATGCGCGTTGGATGCCGACATTGAGTGCGTCCTCAAAACTTTTGTTTGATGATGCGGTAATTTCTGTGACGCGGGCGACAGCCATAGGGCCTCCTGAATGAGTTAAGAACTGAAGTGAAAACGGCGCGGTAGTGCGCACGTGTCGTTTCTACACCCAGGCGCATTGAATGTCTATCAGCGGGGAAGCCGAGAGCACAATGCGGGTGGCCAGGAGAAATTTCTGAGCGAGCGGACTTGCCGCCCTTGGAGGAGCGGCCCTGGCCGCGAAAGGCTCAAGGGCACCTCTAATAATTCATTTGTGCGGCGCATTGTGTCGTCGCGCGGTGCTCGCAATCCTCGCGTGACCTGCGCGTACGCTCCGGTTGCTGCGCTCCGGGCTCCTAACACTGCATCCCCAAAAATGAATTATTAGAGGTGCCCTAAAGCCCAAACAGCGCATCCACACGAACAAAGCCGGTCTGACCGTCGCGATGGCGCACCTGCGCCCAGGCCCCTGCGTTCGGCGGTTGCGGCGTGACAAGCATCAGCAACACGCCGTTTTCCGCGCGAAACACGACGGAATTCGCGGCGTCCGGCGCAGCGAGGGCGTCGGCGGTCGGCACCTTGATCTGCACGTTGGTGCGCTCGGTCAGCGCTTTTTTCTCCACCCAGGCCAGCGCGCCCTGCGCGTCACGCACTTTCAGCCATCCCTCGATCTGGACGACCAATTCAACCGGCGTGCCGCGCGAATACACGTATTGCCTGGTCGCCTTGGCAGAAGGGCCCTCAAAGGCGATGGTCGCCTCGGCGCTGGTCTGACGAAACTCTGCGCGCGCAGCGCCCGCCATCAGGGCCAACGCGGCGGCGGCGAGCACGATGGGTAGGCGAAAGTTAGACACGCGAAATTTCATGATGTGCTTCCTTGACTGATTACTGCCTGGTCGCCGCAGCCTGCTCAAGTTGCTGCTGTACCCGCGACTGGTAGATCGCTTCAAAATTAATCGGTTGCAGATAAATCGCTGGATAGCTCATGCGCTGCACAGCGTCCGAAATCAGTTCACGAACATACGGGAACACGATGTTCGCGCAATGAATTGACAACAATGGCTGCAACTCGGGCTCGGGAATGTTGCGAATCTGAAAAATGCCGCCCATCGCCGCCTCGACCAGAAACATCGTTTTGTCGGCAATAGTCGCCGTCACAGTGACTTTGACTACGACAGTATGAAAGCCGTCTTCAATGCTGTTTTGCGACTGCTCAAGACCGATCTCAACGGTCGGCGACTCGCGCCACAGATAGCTCTGCGGTGCGTTCGGGTTCTCGACCGACAGATCTTTCAGATAAATCTTTTCGATCGAAAAGTGGGGCGCGTTTGGGTCTTGTTGTTCTGTAGGGGCGTCAGCCATGAGATGCTCTTGAAAGGTTTGGAAAATTAAGGTTAACCCGACATTTTAGCGGGGCAAGCGGGCGCACATAAACCGCCACTCAATGCGGTCGCGCTCAGTTGGGTGTTACGCCGCCAGCAACGAGTCCAGCCCGCCTGCGCGGTCCAGCGCCGACAGATCGTCAAAACCGCCGATGTGCGTGTCACCAATATAAATTTGCGGCACGGTGCGACGCCCGGTTTTAACCATCATTTCGGCACGCTGCTCGGGCAGTAAATCGACGCGAATTTTGTCGATTTCGGCCACGCCTTTGGCCTTCAGCAAGCGTTCTGCCTGAATGCAATAAGGGCATACGCCCGTCGAATACATCACTACCTTGACCATACGAAAGCTACACTTTTTCCACAGGCAAACCCGCTTCAGACCACGCCTTGAAGCCACCAGAGAGGCTATAGAGTTGGGTGAATCCAGCTGCTTTCAAGTCACTGCCCGCCATCGTCGCGCGCTGGCCGCGAGCGTCGTACACCACGATGGGCGTGGTCTTATCTATCGACAACGTGCCGACGCGGTCTTTCAACTGCGACAACGGCACATGCACCGAGCCAATAATCTTGGTGCCCGCCATGTCTTTGGTTTCGCGAATGTCCAGCACGGTTGCATCTTCGCGGTTCATCAGGTGGGTCAGGCGCACATTGCCGACCTCCGAAATGCCGGAGACGCGGCGCTGGATCAGCGGGTAAATCAGCATCGTGCCCGACATGATCATGATCAGGACGAGCATCCAGTTGGTATAGAGAAATTGCATGGTCTTATAAAAAGTGTGTGCGGATTTACCGATCAATTCGTCACCCCGACGTAGGCCGGGGCCTATAGATCACGGCCAGCGCCGGGACGACGAAGAGAGGATGGGTCACGCGAAGCCTAGAATTTTAGGGCCTCAGTACAAATTGCCAGAGATATGACCCCCCAGACCCTTCCCACCTTCCGCCCCGTTGTCCTCATCATCCTCGACGGCGTCGGGTATCGCGAGGCTGCACCGGACAACGCGTTCACGCTTGCAAAAAAGCCGGTGTGGGACGCGCTATGGCGCGATTGCCCGCATGGACTGATCAATGCGTCGGAAGAATTCGTCGGCCTGCCCAAAGGGCAATTCGGCAATTCCGAAGTCGGGCATTTGAATATGGGCGCGGGGCGCGTGGTGTATCAAGACTTGACGCGAGTCGATCACGCCATCGTTACGGGCGAATTTGTGACCAACGCCGCACTGATCGGCGCCTGCGATGCCGCGGTGAAATCGGGCGGCAAGCTGCACATCCTCGGACTGCTGTCACCCGGCGGCGTGCATGCGCATGAGCGTCACATCCACGCTTTTGCGCGCCTTGCCGCGAGCCGCAATGTGCCGCACATCAACATTCACGCGTTCCTCGATGGTCGCGATACGCCGCCGCGCAGTGCCGCTGCGTCGATTGCCGCGATGGAGGCCGTGTGCGTCGAAACGGGCGCGAAGATCGCCACGATCACCGGCCGCTTTTTTGCGATGGACCGCGACCGCCGCTGGGACCGCGTCGCGCCCGCATATCACGCGATGGTTGAGGCCACTGCAGAACACTTTGCCGACACCGCCATCGGCGCGCTGGACGCTGCCTACGCACGCGATGAAAACGATGAGTTTGTCCCGCCCACCATCATCGGCCACGGTGCGCCAATGAAAGACGGTGACGCGGTTGTGTTCATGAATTTCCGCGCTGACCGCGCCCGCGAAATCACCAGCGCTCTCACCGACCCCGCGTTCACCGGCTTCGAACGTCGCATGCCAAAACTCGCCGATTTCGTCTGCCTGTCGTACTACGGCGACGCCTACGCCGCGCTGCACACCGCGTTCAGAAACGACGCCATCATCAACGGCCTCGGCGAAGTATTGGCAGCGCACGGACTCAAACAATTGCGCATCGCCGAAACCGAAAAGTACGCCCACGTCACCTACTTTTTCTCAGGCGGGCGCGAGCAGCCGTATGTGGGCGAAGACCGAATCATGGTGCCGTCGCCGAAGGTAGAAACGTACGACCTGCAACCTGAAATGAGCGCACCGGAAGTCACCAACAAACTGGTTGCCGCGATTGAGGGGAAACTTTACGCCGCCATCATCTGCAACTACGCCAACGGCGACATGGTCGGCCACACAGGCATTCTCCCCGCCGCCATCAAAGCGGTCGAGGCGCTGGACGCAGCGTTGGGCCGCGTTGTGGCTGCGGCAAAAGCATCAGGCGCGCAAGTGCTAATCACTGCCGACCACGGCAACTGCGAACAAATGTTCGACCCCATCGCACATCAAGCGCACACGCAACACACGACGGACAAAGTGCCGCTGGTTTACGTCGGTACCGATGCGGTCACGGTGCGCGAAGGTGGCGCGTTGCGGGATGTTGCGCCGACCTTGTTGAGGATGATGGGAGTGGGGGTGCCGGAGGAGATGACAGGGACGTCGCTCCTGACGCCCTAGCGCGGCGCGCGGTCTTGTCCCGTCTCCACCGCCTGCCGTCATCCTCGGCGCAGCCGGGGATCCAGTGCGTAATCCGCGCGAAGCGCCATGCAAACTGCCGCGTATGCGAAGCGCCGATTTCGCCTGACGGCGAGTCACTTTTCTTGCTTCGCCAAGAAAAATAACCCAAAAAAGGCGACCCCGACGATTGTCTCCGGCCTTCGCCGGGGCAGGCTCTGTTCCTGCGATGCTCAGAAAAAAGCGGAACGAAAAAAACTCGCTTCGCTCAGACAGTTTTTCGTTCTGATCGCTTTTTTCTTCCGCTTCTCGGGGCCAATCAACGGGGCTCGTTGGCCGATATTTGATCGCTTCGCGATTGGGTTGATTGGCACGGATGCGAGCATTGGACCATACCGAGAACGTTCGAGCTAAGCTGCATGCCGTAGCCGGTCAGCTTGAGCGTGGGGTTGGGCGTCATTCATGCAGGCGTAGTTGAGATTGAAACTGCGTTGGGGCAAGCGGAAAGGAAGTTGTGGCTTGTCGGATTCGAGAGGCTAGATCATTTAACTTGGACGATTCGAAAAACCATTCATTCTCGTCGGGCGACAAATCTGAGCCGTTCTCCGTGAGTCCGTACTCGCGTAGACGTCCTTTCGCAATAGCTCCCATGTAGTATCTCCAGTAGTTCTCTGAGCAAAGGTTCTTGTTAACCAGAGTCTCGTCCGCGGTAAGTTCAAGAAATTGATCAGGCGTTATCTCTAGCGGAATGGTGATGCGTTCGTGGCAGGCGCGACAAAGCGTTCGCCCATTCTTCAGAACGTATCGCAGGCTTGGGTACCAGCTTTGTGGAAATATATGATGCGCTTCAAGTCGAACAGTGCTGCCGCACTCTTGACATTCTCGTGAGTCACGCTTGAAAACTGCAGCAGACCAGTCTGCATGCTGTCGCTGGCCGCTGACCAGGTAGGAGGTTGGACTCTTGGCGTTGTACGGGCGATACCCATCGACCGGTGGGAACAGATCCCAAGAGCCCATATCAGTAGCCGCCGCAGCGAAGGGGCGGACGAAAAGATGATCGCGGTCAAAAGCTACAAACTGACGATCACGGATTCTTCGCTTTGACGCACGCCACATGAAGGTTGCTTATAACGCCTGACGTTTGACTTAAGCGGATCGCCGTAGGTGGGTCCGCTTGAAGGAAGGGTTAGAAGTGGCTTCGCAAAACTGAACAGTGGAATAAGTGGAAACTCTGGGCCTCACGCTGGACCGATGACGGTCTGGCAAGCAGGAGTTACAGATGAA
>JAYVNO010000075.1:0-17964 GCA_043758415.1 Burkholderiales bacterium | reverse complement strand
GCGCGCAGCAACCGGAATGTACGCGCAGGTCACATGAGGATTGCGAGCACCCCGTAACGACACAATGCGCCCCACAAATGAATTTTTAGAGGTGCCCTTTATTGCATAGTGCGCGTCAGTAATAGCATTGGTCGTTAGCGGTCATTGCGTCTACATTGCGTCCTTCGCTAAAAGCAGCACGGATGCAATTCAATATGGCCACGCCCGGTCTTTCCTACGTTCCCAACAACCCGCAGAGCCCCTGGCAGATGTATCTGCAACAGGTTGATCGCGTCGCGCCCCACCTTGGATACCTCGAGCGCTGGGTGGAAACGCTCAAGCGCTGCAAACGCGTGCTGGCGGTGGACATCCCGATCAATCGTGACGACGGCACAGTGGCTCACTTTGAAGGCTTTCGTGCGCAGCACAATCTGTCGCGCGGCCCCGGTAAAGGCGGCGTCCGTTTCCACCCCGACGTAAGCATTGATGAGGTCATGGCTCTGGCCGCATGGATGACGGTCAAAAACGCCGCCCTGAATCTGCCTTATGGCGGTGCTAAAGGCGGCATTCGGGTTGATCCGAAATCGCTCACCCGCCCTGAACTGGAACGCCTGACGCGCCGCTACACCAGCGAAATCGGCCTCATCATTGGCCCCGACAAGGACATCCCCGCGCCGGACGTCAATACTAACGAACAGATTATGGCGTGGATGATGGACACCTATTCAATGAACACTGGCGCTACAGCAACGGGTGTGGTTACCGGCAAACCGATTGCACTGGGTGGCTCACTCGGGCGCAAGGAAGCCACTGGTCGCGGCGTCTACATCGCGGCACGCGAAACGGCGCGCGCCATGAATCTCGACATCACCGGAGCGCGAATTGTGGTGCAGGGGTTCGGCAACGTGGGCGGCATCGCGGCGCGTTTGTTCAAAGCAGCTGGTGCAATGGTGATCGGCTTGCAGGACGCCAGCGGTGCCGTCGTTAACGAGGCGGGAATCGACGTTGATACGGCGCTTGACTTCGTTGCCAACGGTGGCAAGCTGTGCGAGTTTCACGGCGTCACGCCGATTTCAGAAGCAGAATTCTGGGACT
Source organism: Burkholderiales bacterium (assembly GCA_043758415.1). Taxonomy (GTDB): domain Bacteria; phylum Pseudomonadota; class Gammaproteobacteria; order Burkholderiales; family Casimicrobiaceae; genus Casimicrobium. The sequence continues at coordinate 16,890 of JAYVNO010000075.1, read as the reverse complement.
TAAAAAGCGACATCTTCATCCCCGCCGCGCTGGAAAACCAGCTCACGGAAGATCGCGCCAGGACTATTTCAACAAAGCTGGTGGTTGAAGGCGCGAACGGCCCCACCACGCCCGCTGCCGACGACATCCTTCATGATCGCGGCATACTCGTCGTCCCCGACGTCATCGCCAACGCAGGCGGGGTGACGGTGAGCTACTTCGAATGGGTGCAGGACTTTTCAAGCTTCTTCTGGACCGAAGCTGAGATCAATGACCGCCTGGAGCGCATCATGGTTGAAGCATTGAAAGCGGTGGTGCATACGGCGGAGAAGAACAAGGTGTCGCTGCGAACCTCAGCGTTCATCATCGCGTGTACCCGTGTACTCACGGCGCGCGAGCTACGTGGTTTGTATCCGTAGCCTGGGCGGCGTGAGTCTTGGTTAGGTGTCGCAACGACTCGGGCAGCCCGTCTAGCGTGCTGCTGCGCGCCGCCGCCGCAAGAGAAAGCCTCCCACCAGCAACAAGACGAAAGCAACCGCGAGGCCGTAAACCCAGAGGGCAAAGCCCGATTCGCCTTCGATTTCGTAGATCGCGACCCACGACGGAGACTGGTGAACGATCACTTTGACAGCGCGAACATCGCGGGTATCGGCATTCAATGCCACTTCCACCGGCACTCGGTCGGCCCACGCGCGGGTCAAAATTCCCCCGTGGCTGACCCAACTGCCAGCGGCACCCGATGCGTCTTTGCTGGTTTGAATTTCAAACGAAACATTACCGCCGGGCGTCATCGCAGGCACTACCATGACCTTTTCGAGGCTTACCGGCTTCGCAGTCATGAGCGTGAAACTGCCCGGCGCACCGCCGCCCAGATTCCGCATCGTTGCCCGATCACCATCGGTCACCGCACCAGGACTGCCAAATTTGTCGGCAGGACACGCGATGCAGGAGTCGGTGACCGACGCGCCGCGCAGCGCGTTGCCCGCATTGGCGACCGGTACCGCGAGCGCGACGCTGCAAAACAGTGTGAGTAGCAGGGGGCGAATCGCGCCCAATGCGAAGAAATCTGGCGGCGAGCGACGCGGGGCAGGAATGGTGTGCATTTCACGCTTCAATTTGATAAGTCCAATAGATCATAATTGTAGTGCGCAACACCGACCCAACGGGCAGACGGACGCAGACACGCTTGCTGCGAAGTCACGGTGCGTTCATGCGGCGTGAGCTACGTGAACTCGCGCTCGCGCATCCACTTGGTGGCGACGTATTTCTCGCCTAACGTCACTGGCATGCCTCCGTGCAGCGTCCTGGTGTCGGGGTGAGGTCGGTCGTAGGTGAAAAAGACCGCTGACCCTCTAATCGGAGCGACCTCCAGTCCGATGTCCGGAAAAATGGTGGCTCCGCCGCGCTCGGGAGTGCGCAGGTACATCACGATGGTGCCTACGCGTTGACCGCCGCGCGCGAGGATTTTTGGAGTGCCCGGTTGTTGCGGGTCGAAGTAGTCGTAGTGCGGAACGTACTGCGCGCCGTGGCGGTAGCGAAGCACTTGCAGTCCCTCGCCGTTTTCAAACGGCCACCTGAGTAAATTGGCCAGACGCCGCTCCACGCGCTCGACCACCGGGTTTTCGGCGCGCGAGAAAAACATGCCATCGCTGGTACGGGCGCTGTTGAGCTCGTCACCACCGGTTTGATTATCAACCGTCAGCGAACGCGTCAACTTGGGTGAGGCGAGTTCAATCAGTGTGTCGCACTCGGCGACCGACAGCAAGTTACCAAACACAATCACGCGCGGATGCTTGACCACCGTCCATACGTCAACTCGCCGATCATGGGTCTCGATAAACGTAGGCGATTGCGAAAGGTCGGGGCCGGGCAACGCGGCGACAGCCCCGACGTTCGTAGCAGCGGGCGCGCCTGCACGATGCGCGATCAATTCGTTGCCGACGGCTTCCGCCATCGCGGCTCGCACCAGATCAGGATGCCACCCCGTTTGCAGCGCAGATGCAGTGAGGCGTTCGGGCGCGTGACCTCGCGCGAGGCATTCGTTAAGCCATTTCAGAAGATCAGGATTGGCGTTCATCGCTGTAATTCGGCAGATTATTCGACTGCAAGCACCGGGCAACGGGTGCCCGTGTTGACGCGAATTTCGTTTTCGCCGGAGCGCGTGGCGACCCACAAGGCGGGCTGGCCTACAGCCACATCCGGGCAGTTTCGGGTGATCCACTTGCGTCCATCATTGGCGCTGAAACGATCCGGCGCGGTGGCGACGACGCTAGTCATCGCAACCACGATTGGCATTGGCCACGGCTTGCGCACCAGCGATGCCGAGCGAACCCACAGCGACCGCCGTGCCGACTGCTGCAAAGGTGACGGTCTTGGCGGCACTCGCAGTAGCAACTGCGGCGCTGCCAACGACTACTGTGGTGCCGACGACGGTAGACGCGACGCCAACCGTCGCGCTCGCGACAGTAGCCGTTGCCTTGACGACCGAAGCACCGGTTTCAACAACAGCGCACGCTGAAAGTACCGCCACCGAAAGCAGTGCGGAGGCGACATGGGTCGCATGCGATTGGAAATGAACCATCACCGAATTATGACAATGACGCGCCAATAAGTGGCGCGTTCGCGCTATTTTGCGAATACGGCCCGGATCTGCGCGAGCGCTGCGGGGTCTTCGATAGTCGTCAAATCACCCGGATCGCGGCCCTCAGCGAGCGCCTGAATTGAACGCCTAAGCAATTTTCCTGAGCGCGTTTTTGGCAGCAACGTAACGAGGTAAACCGCTGCGGGCCGAGCGATGGCACCGATCTCTTTGTCGACCGTTTGCGCAATCGCCGCCTTCGTCGCATCGGACGCGTCGGTTGGGTCTTTCAGCACCACGAATGCAATCGGAACCTGGCCTTTCAACGGGTCGGCGACTCCCACCACGGCGCACTCCGCGACCATTGGATTGGCCTGCAAAGCCTCTTCAATTTCGCGCGTGCCGAGCCTGTGACCCGCCACGTTAATCACGTCATCGGTGCGCCCAAGAATGAAGTAATAGCCATCGGCATCGCGCGTCGCCCAGTCGAAGCTGGAGTACACCTGCTCATCGGCAAACGTCGAAAAATAGGTGCTCACGAAGCGCTCGTCGTCGCCCCACACGGTTGTCATCGCACCCGGAGGCAGCGGCGGCACGATGGTTAGCACGCCCTTTTCGTCTACGGCGGTGACTTTGCCGGTCGCTTCACTTTTGAGCTTGACGTTGAAGCCGTATACCGGGAACGACGGCGAGCCGAATTTGCGCGGCGTATCTTCCACGCCGACCTGCGCCGAGATGATCGGGTAGCCGCTCTCAGTCTGCCAGTAGTTGTCGATGATCGCCACGCCGCCGAGCGCATCGCTGACCCAGCGCGCCGTCGGCTCGTCGAGTGGTTCGCCGGCGAGGAACAAATATTTGAGATTCGGCAGTTTGTATTGCTGCATGAATTTCGCGTCCTGCTTTTTCAGAACGCGAATCGCAGTAGGCGACGAGGACATGGTTTTCACATTGTTCTCGGCGCAAATCTTCCACCAGATCGCGGGGTCGGGCTTGAGCGGAACGCCCTCGTACATGATGGTGGTACAGCCCGCGAGGAGCGGCGCGTACACAATGTAGCAATGGCCCACGACCCAGCCGATGTCGCTGGTGCAGAACATCGTCTCTCCGGCTTTGAGCCCGAAGATTTTGTACATGCTGGTGGTGAGCGTGACCGCATAACCACCGGTATCGCGTTGCACACCTTTGGGCTTGCCGGTGGTTCCGCTGGTGTAGAGGATGTAGCTTGGGTGCGACGACTCGACCCACTCGCAGGGCACCGTTTTCATCATGTTTGAGAGACGAAAACTGGCCCAATCGATGTCGCGGCCCGGTGTGGTTTTCATCGACTCAAGATTGCGGTTAAACAGCAGCACTTTGGCCGGCGTGTGTGCAGCCATTTCAATGGCTGCATCTAGCAGCGGCTTGTAAGGCACCACCTTGCCCATACGCATGCCAGCGTCGGCGGACACGATCACTTTGGGCTTGGCGTCATCAATGCGCGTGGCGAGTGAGGCCGAGGCGAAACCGCCGAACACCACTGAATGAATTGCACCGATGCGCACCGTGGCGAGCATCGCGAACACCGCCTCGGGAATCATTGGCATGTAGATCAACACGCGGTCCCCCTTGGCAACGCCGAGCGCTTGCAGCATGGCCGCGACGCGGTTGACCTCGGCGTGCATTTGCCGGTAGGTGTACTTCGTTTCGACGTTGGTTTCCGACGAAATGAAGTGCAACGCGGTCTGATCGCCGCGCGTTGCAACATGGCGGTCAATCGCGTTGTGGCAGAGGTTCGTGGTGCCACCGACGAACCATCTGGCGAACGGTGGGTTCGAAAAATCGCAGACCTGCGTGAACGGCGTGTGCCAGTCAATCAGCTTCGCCTCTTCCGCCCAAAAAGCGTCGCGCTCATTGATGGATCGGTTGAAATGTTCCGAGTACACGCTCATCGTATTCCTCCACAATTTCCCGAGATTCGGGAGCAGGCGCATTGTGCCAGACCGACGCTTACGTAAACCTTAAGTCTTATATAAGAGTTGAGCTTCGTAAGTTACCAGCTTTAGGCTGAAAGGCTTATTTTAATTGGGTAAAGACCTATAAAAAGCTATAAGTCGACAAATAGGTAAATAGCTGTGTTGCCCACAGTAAACGGCGAATACAGCAAAAAGCTATTCCACGGATGCCACTACTTTTGGCGTGCGACGCAGCTTGGCGCCCATCCACTTCCAGCCGCGTTTCAACCCGTGTTCAATGTCATCCACCAACGTAAACACCGGCGGAATCACCAGTAGCGACAGGAAGGTCGACGTGATCAATCCGCCGATCACAGCAACTGCCATTGGCGAGCGGAAACTCGGGTCGGACGTGCCGGTGCCGATGGCGATCGGCAACATACCTGCGCCCATCGCGATGGTGGTCATGATGATCGGCCGTGCGCGTTTGTGGCAGGCGTCGAGCAGCGCTTCAAGCCGCGTCATTCCGTGATCGCGGCGGGCGACGATGGCGTATTCCACCAGCAAAATGGAGTTTTTGGTGGCCACGCCCATCAGCATGATCAGCCCGATGAAAGACGGCATCGACAAGCTTTTACCTGTGACCAGCAAGCCCAAAAATGCGCCGCCAAATGACAACGGCAGCGCCGCGAGAATAGTGAACGGATGCAACACATCCTTGAACAACACCACGAGCACGATGTAGATACAAAGCACGCCGGTAATCATCGCCAGAACAAAACTCGCAGACAGTTCGGCCAGCGCTTCTGCATCGCCCACCTCGCGCACCACAACACCCGGCGGCAAGCCCTTGATGCTCGGCAATTCCTTCACCGCGTTCACCACGTCGCCAAGCGGCGCACCGGACAATTCAATCTCAAAATTGATGTTGCGCGAGCGGTCATAGCGATCAATCACGGCCGGTCCGCTGGCGATTTCGAGTGTTGCCACGCTGTTCAACGGCACCGGTCCTTTGCTGCCAGATACGGTCAATCGTCCGAGCAAATCGAGGTCTTGCCGCGCGCTGGTCGCAAGCTTGACCACGATGGGAATCTGCCTTTGCGCGAGGTTCATTTTGGCGAGCGCTTGATCGTAATCGCCGACCGTTGCCACACGCAATGTCTCCGCCATCGCGGTTGCGCTCACCCCGAGTTCAGCCGCACGCGCGCTGTCAAGGCGCACAGCGATCTCGGGTCGCACGAGGCTCGCGGTTGAGGTGATGCTGCCCAAGTTCGGAATGGTGCGCAAATCTTTTTCGACGTCGCTCGCGGCAGTAGCTAACGCGTTCGCATCGTCGCCGCTCAAGACAAGCACGTATTTTTCGCCGGAGCCACCGAGGCCAACTTTGCTGCGCACACCGGCAATCGACTCCAGCGCTTTGCGCATTTCTGCCTCAATCGGCTGTTTGCGCACGGCGCGTTTGCTGCGCTCAGTAAGCTGAATCGTCAGCGTCGCTTTGCGCACCTCCGCCAAGCCTGACGGCGCAAACGGGTCGCTGCCCGCAGCGCCGCCGCCGATGGTGGTGTACACCGATTCGACGTACTTCACTTTTGACACCAGAAGGCGCGCCTGTTCGGCCGCCGCTTTCGTCTCCGTCAACGTCGAGCCGGGCGGCAACTCAAGGTTGACCTGCGTTTGCGAGTTGTCGTCTGGCGGAATGAACGCGAACGACAGTTGGGTTGCCAGATAAATTGAGCCCGCAAAAAACGCAAACGCGGCAACAAACGTGATCCAGCGATGGCGCAAACACCACGCCGCCCACTTCATGTAAATCTTCAACCAGCCCGGCTCTTTGGCCGGCTTGACGATGGGCTTCAACAGATACGCCGCCATCATCGGCGTGAGCATCCGCGCAACGACTAAGGATGCGAAAACCGCGAGTGAGGCCGTCCAGCCAAACTGCTTGAAGAATTTGCCCGGCACACCCGCCATAAACGCCGTCGGCAGGAACACCGCGATCAACGCAAACGTAGTCGCGATCACGGCCAGCCCAATTTCGTCGGCAGCCTCCATCGCTGCCTGATACGGCGTCTTGCCCATTCGCAAATGACGCACAATATTCTCAACCTCCACGATGGCATCATCGACGAGCAAACCGATCACCAATGACAGCGCCAGCAGCGTCACCACGTTGATTGAGAAGCCAAAATAATGCATGCCGATGAAGGCTGGAATCGCCGACAACGGAAGCGCCACAGCCGACACTAACGTCGCGCGCCATTCGCGCAGGAACAGCAGCACCACGAGCACGGCGAGGAACGCGCCTTCAAGCAGCAACTCAACCGAGGCGTCGTATTCCTCCTGCACCGGCGTCACAAAATCGAATGCCAGTGTGAGTTTGAGACTTGGGTTTTCCAGCTTGATTTGTTCGAGCGCCGCAAGCGCGCCCTTGCCCACTTCGATCTCGCTCGCGCCACGGCTGCGCGCCACTTCAAAGCCGACCACCGGTTTGCCATTCAACAATGCGGCAGAACGCAGCTCCGCAACGGTGTCTTTCACGGTTGCCACTTCGTTAAGGCGGATGCGACGACCGTCCGGCAAACTCAGTTGCAGTCGACCCAACTCCTCGGCGCTGCCAACGGTCGCCAACACGCGCACAGGCTGCTCCGCGCCACCCAAATCAGTTCTCCCGCCCGTGGCCTCCGTTTGCACAAAACGCAATTGCCGCGACACGTCAGCCGCACTGACTCGCAACGATTGCAACTTTGCCGGATCGAGCGCCACTTCGACTCGCCGATCCGCGCCGCCCACACGACTGATCGCACCGACGCCACGCACCGATAGCAAGCGCCGCGTCAGCGTGTTGTCCACAAACCACGATAGCGCCTCATCATCCATTTGATCGGACGCAACGGTGAACGCAAGCACTGGTGAACCCGCCAATTCGAGCTTGCTGACAATCGGGTCACGCAGATCACCCGGCATGTCGGCACGCACGCGCGAAACGGCAGCGCGAACGTCATCCACCGCTTCCTGCACCGGCTTTTCAAGGCGGAATTCGGCGGTGATGGTGGCACCGCCATCCTGCACCTTGGTGTAAATGTGTTTTAGGCCTTGCAGCGTGGCAATCGAGTTTTCGATCTTGCGGGCGACCTCGTTTTCAAGCTGACCGGGCGCGGCACCGGGCAACGAGGCAACGACGTTGACCGTGGGCAGATCAAGGTCGGGAAAGTTTTGCACCTTCATCGACTGCCAGGACAAGATGCCTGCCAGTGTTAGAAGGACAAAAATCATCAGCGTCGGAATCGGATTTTTTATCGACCAGGCGGATACGTTCATGTTCAATTCACCTCACTGCTTGTAGGAGCGACGAAAGGCAGCCTATTTGGAGCGGTTTGACTCCCTCTCCCTGGGGGATAGGGCGGGGGAGAGGGTGTCGGAATTCGCGAACAGCGCTCGATTGCCAAGTCCCTCTCCCCAACCCTCCCCCCCCGGGGGAGGGAGCCTGCGAGCCGCCGATCACCTGGCCTCCGCCACCACGCGCACCGTGTCGCCCTGCGCCAAAAACGCGGCACCGTTAACCACCACGATTTCCGCGCCGTTGAGCCCCGCCGTGATCTCGACGCGGTCATTCATGCGCCGTCCCGTTTGCACTTTGAGCTGCGACACCTTGTTGTCTGCAAGCAGTTGGTAAACGTAGCTCATGCCATCACGCAGCACCACCGATTGCTGCGGCAATGACAATGCTTTTGCCGAGCCCACTGAAAAATCCCCGCTGGCAAACATGCCGGACTTGGCGGCGGCGTTGTTCGCGAGATCAACGTACACGATTGCATTGCGCGATGTACTGTCAACCGTCGGCGCGATCACCCGCACTTTGCCGCTGACCTGCACGCCGGTCGGCGTGGTCACCAACACCGCTTGTCCCGGCGACACTTTTGCCAAGTCGCTCGAGGTGACCTCGGCTCGCCACTCAAGCCGATTTTTGCGAATCAGGCGAAACAACTCCTGCCCGCCGTTGACGACAGCACCCACCGTCGCCAAACGGGCAGAAATCACGCCGTCGTCAGGCGCAACCACACGCGTGAATCCAACGCGCAGTTGCCCGCTTTCACGTGCAGCCTTTGCGGCGGACAGACGCGCCTGTGACGTCTTGGCGGCGGTCACGTACTGATTAATTTGCTGCGTCGACATCGCGCCGGAGTCTTGCAGTGTCTTCGCGCGCGCCGCATTTGCTTCGGCCTCCGCTAACGCAGCCTCAGCCTCGGCAACGCTCGCGGTCTGTTGCGCTAGTTCTGCGCGTACCGTCTCGGGCGCGAAGTGCGCAAGCGTCTGCCCGCGTTTGACCACATCACCCACGTTCACTCGCACTTCTGCAAGGCGCAGACCGTTTGCTTCGGCACCAACAATCGCTTCCTGCCACGGCGCGATGTTGCCGTTCGCCGAGAGCTTCAGCAACCAGTCAGCTTGCGTCGCCCGGGTGGTGGTGACCGTGAGCGATGGCTTGGCGACCGTGGTGGTTGCGGCTTTTTTTTCGTTGGCGCGTACGGCGGTTACGCCGAGAGCGACCAGGCCCAACGTGAGCGCAAGGGCAACGACCATCTGTTTACGCGTGAAATTCTTCATTATTTTTTCTCCAAAACCTGAGTCGGCGCATCCGTTCTGGATTGATCCCAGCCGCCGCCCACAGCGCGGTAAAGCGATATCGATGCCGCCAGTCGTTCGCGTTCAACGGTGAGCACGGCGATCTGGGCTGCGAGCACCGTGCGACGCGCGTCTTCAAGCTCAAGCACGCTGCCCGCACCCACCGACAGGCGCGCTTGTGCTGCTCTTTCAAAGGCCTGATAACCGGCAAGCGACGCCTGCAAATCCGGCGCACGGAGTTTGGCCGATTGCAACTGCGTGAGCGCCTCTTCCACCTCACGCACCGCGCGAATGGCAACGACTTTGTAGCCCGCCAGCGACTCGTCGTAGCGCGCCTTTGCCTGCTCGACAACGGCTGACCGCCGACCCGCGTCAAACAGCGGAATATCAAGACTCGGGCCGAAGCCCCACGTGGCCGTGCCCGCGCTGCTGCCCGCGATGCGCGCGAGGCTGAAGCCGACCGATCCGGTCAACGAAATTCGTGGATAACGAGCTGCTTCGGCGGCCCCAATGTCGGCGGTCAACGCAGCCAGTTCGCGCTCGCTTGCGGCGAGGTCAGGGCGTTGCGCGAGCACCGTCGCGGGTACTCGGTCGATGCTCAAATTCGCTCCCGCCGGTAGCTGTGCGCGGCCCACAACGAGCCTGTTGCGCAACGCTGGCTCATCGATCCCCGTCAGCGCGACTAGTGCCTTTACGCCAAGGTCGACTTCGGCCCGTTGCGCGGTGAGCCGCGCGACCGCTTCCGATGCGCTCGCGCGTGCCAGTGCGGCGTTCGCCGGCGCTTCAAACCCGGCGTCGGTTTTAAGTCCGATCAATCGAGAGGTTTCCTTGCGGCTCACACTGTCGCGTTCGTAGCCTACGACCAGCGCCTCATTAACGCGCAGACTGGTATAGGCTGCGGCTACATCGGCCGCGAGCGAAACACGCGCCTGATGCCAGTCGAGCGTGCGGGCACCGGTGCGCGCAGCAGCAGCCTCGCGACCGCGCTGATTGGCGCCAAATAAATCAATCTCCCACGACGACTGCAACGATGCTGAAACGCTAGTGAGCGTCCCGAGACCAAGGCTTTGCCCAATCAGATTGCCGCGGCTGGCACTGGCGCTGCCGGTCACGCCGGGCAGCGCTGATGCACCGGCAATCGTCTGCCCGGCGCGCGCATGCACAATGCGCGCCGTGGCCTGATCGAGCGTGGGATTGCTGGCCTGCGCCGCCTCAATCAGCGCTACCAGCGTTGCGTCATTCCAGCGCGACCACCACCCCGCGAGTGCTGCCACATCGCTGTCATGTGGCAGCGGCGCCTGCCAGGTGGCTTCGCTGTTGGCGTTGGGCGGCACATAGGTCGGGCCGACCGCGCAGGCGGTTAACGTAATGCTTGCCAGCAGGCCGAGGGTAACGGACGGGCGACGCGACAGTGGTCGCCACTCAAGTGCTTTTGACATCGTGCTAGAGGAGCTACCGCTCGGGGGGGTGGTTGAAAACGGGGGCGGCCGGTATTGCATGGGGCAGGAACGGAGACGGCGACGGCGACGACGGCAACACCAGATCGAGCGCCATGGCGACGGTGCGCTCGACACGGGCAAAGGACTCATCGCTCTGCTCCTGCATGTCCAGATGCAGCGCACCGATGAACGTGGAATGCAAAAAATGTTGCTGGTCGACAGTGATGGCAACACCCACAGCCGCGAAACCGGCGGCAAGCTTTTGCAAAATGCGTGCATCAAACTCGCGCAGCCAGGGACGAATCGATTCGTCTTCATCGCTCGCGATCAAAAGCCCCGTCATCAGACGAAACCACTGACGGTCACTTTTGTCCGGCATCAACAGCGTGCGAAACGCCTGCAGTGAAGGCTGACCGGGTGCCGCTGCTGCGGCGATGGCGGTGGCATCAAGCAACGTTTCCACGCCAAACTGCGCGGTGGCCCGCAGCAAATCGTTGCGCGTCGGAAAGTAATACGTCACGTGGCTTTGGCGAACGCCCGCCCGCGCCGCCACCGCTTGCTGAGTGAGCGTACCGAAGCCGTCGTTCAGCAGCAGCTCGGACGCCGCCGTCAATATTTTTTCGCGGGTTGACGCATCGGGCGCGAGCGCGGCAAAGCAAGGAATTGCGAATCGGAGCGCCATATTTGGTATTTATACCAAATGGCGTATTGATTTGGTACTTTAACCAAGAACGAGGAGGCGATCAACAGCTTTTCGCTAAAAGCCTTATCAAAGTGGGGCTACAACAAGTATTGCCTGCTTATCGACTTCTTAAAATTTAGCGCCTTAACCTAATTTGAGCAGCGGAGCCTGCCGAACCGGTCTTATTTTGTTGGCTCAGTAATAAATCATGGCCCCGTGAATTTTCACGTATTCTCGCTACACACCTGCTGGCAGTTTGGCAACGCCCCGAGATTCGCCGTTGAAAACCCTCTGCTAGCATCGTTTCTGTGACTTTTTCCCGCCCCCTCCTTGCGCTATTGACAGCACTTTTCCTGACCGCGTGGCTGTGGCCTACCGGGAGTCGTACGCTGGTGCGTCCCGACGAGGGCCGCTACACCGAAATTGCGCGAGAGATGGCGCTGTCTGGCGACTACGTGACGCCGACGTTAAACGGCCTCAAATACTTTGAAAAGCCGCCAATGCAATATTGGGCGACAGCGCTCGCTTTTCAGTTATTTGGGCAAAGCGACTTCGCGGCGCGCTGGTGGCAGGCTGCAACCGGGCTGCTCGGGCTGTGGATCGTGTGGCTGGCTGTGCGTGCTATCGCAGGACGCGACATGGCCTGGGTCGCGAGCAGCATGCTTGGAGCCATGTGCTACTACTTTTTGATTGCGCACATCAACACGGTTGATATGAGCCTTACCGCATTCATGACGTTGACGCTGACGGGCTTGCTGCGAGGCTTTGGCGTTGCCGGACAATCGGCAGCGGCGACGCGGGCCTGGATGGTGGCGGCCTGGGCGGGCGCGGCGCTCGGTTTTTTGTCGAAGGGCCTGATTGCCATTGTGCTGCCCGGCGCAATTTTTGTGATTTATCTTCTGATCTCGCGCCAGTGGAAGTTGCTCTGGAAAATGGAGTGGCTGTGGGGCCCGCTTGTCTTTCTCGCCATCGCGCTGCCGTGGCCGCTTCTGGTCCAGTCGCGCAACCCGGAATGGGCAAATTTTTTCTTTATTTACGAACACTTTTCACGCTTCGCCAGTAGCGAACACAATCGGCTCGGCTCGCTGCTGTACTTCGTGCCTGTGGTGATCGTTGGCCTGTCGCCCTGGACGCCTGCCCTGCTTCTATTTTTGCGCCGCGACGCGCGTCAGTCGGTGCGTGAGACCTATGCAAGCGCAGGCATCAATGTGCCGCTACTGCTCACCGTTTGGTGCATGTTTATGTTCGTCTTTTTCAGCGTTTCCAAATCCAAATTACCGTCGTATCTGTTGCCCATCGCACCCGCTGCTGCGATGTTGCTGGCCCCCGTGCTTGTTAACGCGGCGAAGCGATCGTTCACGCTATTGTTGCTGTCGATGGCAGCCATTCCGGTATCGCTGTTTGGCCTGGTCGCATTTCGCAGTGAATTCGTTGACGATGCGTACACCACCGGGATGATTGAGCAGTTCGCGCTGTACGCTGGCGCCGGCGGACTCGTGTTCGTCGCAGCCATTGCCATCGCCTATCTCCTCAATCAGCGCGCACGGCGCATTGACGCCATTTTGCTGGCTGCAGTGCTGGCAACCGTGGGCGGCAGCGTCGCTGCGAGCGGCTATGACACGCTGTCAGCCAGCACCTCCAGTCGGCAACTAGTGAAGGATTTTTTGGCGATTGAGCCCACCTACAGCAAGGATGACAGTTTCTACTCGATCGGCATTTATGAGCAGACGGTGCCGCCGTATTTGGGCCGCACTGTGACACTGGTCGATTACCTCGACGAGATGGGTTTGGGTGCCTCGTTTGCGCCACACAAAGTGCGCTTTAACTTCACGGACTTTGCCCTGGAGTGGGAAGGCTCGGACCGCGCCTATGCGATCACTGATTTTGAGAAGCTGCCGCAGATGGACTTGGCGGGGCTTCAGTATCGAATCGTTGCCGTCGACCTTCGACGCGTGATCATCGCAAGGCACGCGCGGTGACCAGCACGGCGCTGGCTATAGCGCTGCTCAGCGTGCTGCTCAATGCAGCCGCACAGCTTTTTTTAAAAGCCGGCACCAACGTCGTAGGCACCGTGAGCTTTGGCGACGGCAACACCTTCAACACGCTCATGAGTATTGCGCGTGTGCCGTGGTTCTGGGCGGGCTTCGCGTGTTACGGCATTAGCCTTTTCACCTGGATCGCCACCTTGTCACGGCTTCCAGTGAGTGTGGCGTATCCGCTGGTTTCCATCGGCTACGTCATCAACGCACTCGCCGCGTGGTGGCTGTTTGGCGAGTCGCTGACGATGCAAAAATTGATTGGCGTCGGCTTCATCATCATCGGCGTCATCGTCGTGTCTACTACGGTTTCTAAATGACCATTGCGTTCGCTGCCCCGCTGTTAGGTGAAGAAGAATTTGCGGCCTCCGATGGCGTACTGCGCTCCGGCTGGATTGCGTCCGGGCCGAACGTGCTCGCGCTTGAAAAAGAGTTGTCCGCTTACTTCGGAAACCGCCCAACGCGCGTGTTGACCAGCGAAACGGCTGCGCTGGAAGTCGCGCTGCAATTGCTCGGCATCGGTGCGGGCGACGACGTGTTGATCGGCGCGCAAACCTTTTTCTCCAGCGGCAACATGGTCGAAAAAGTCGGTGCACGGGCCGTGTTCGTCGACGTTGACTTAAAGTCACGCAACATTGATCTTGCCGACGCCGCACGACGAGTTACCCCAAAAACCAAAGCCATTATTCCAACGCATTTCGCAGGTCTCGCCTGCGACATGAACGCGCTCTACGCGTTCGCCGCAGAACATAAACTGCGCGTCATTGAAGATGCAGCACTCGCTGTCGGTTCAAAATGGAAAGGCCGCAGCATCGGCTCGTTCGGCGACATCGCGTTGTTCTCGTTTCACCCGAACAAGAACATGACGACGATTGAAGGCGGTGCGCTGGTTTGCAATGATCTGGCTGATGCCGGGCGCGTTGAAGTGCTGCGTTTTCACGGCATCAGCAGACTGCCTGATCAGACGCGGGACGTTAATTTTCCCGGTGGCAAGTTCAACATGACGGATGTGAGCGCTGCCATCGGTCGCGCGCAGCTCAAAAAGCTCGACGGCTTTTGTGTCCATCGTCGCGGTCTTGCCATGCAGTACCTCAAGCGGTTACCCGCTTTTTTGGCAGACGAGTTGCTGCCGCCCGTCGGACACGAGGGCGATGAAGCAGGCCACAGCTGGAATTTGTTTACCATTCAACTGCCACTCGATCAACTGAAAAAATCGCGATCTGAAATCATGGACGCGATGAAGGCGCTGGGTGTGGCCACCAGCGTGTCGTACGAATCGCCGCATCTCACCTCCGTGTTCCGTAAACAGGGCTGGAAGGCAGGCGATTTACCGAACACCGAACGCATCGCTAACACCACGCTCACGCTGCCGTTGCACGCCGGGTTACAGGTGGAGGACGTCGACCTTGTGTGCGATAGTCTGCAATCCGTTCTCCATAACGCACAGCGATAGTCTCCCCAATCCACGCATGATGCCAACGCTCTCCATCGTCATCCCGGTCTACAACGAAGAGGAGGTGCTGCCCGAATTGTTCGCGCGCCTCTATCCGGCGCTTGACGCCCTGAACACGCCGTATGAAGTGATCTTCATCAACGATGGCAGCAAGGACCGCTCGGCCGGAATGCTGCTTGAGCAACAAAGCAAACGTCCGCAAGAGACACGCGTTGTGCTCTTCTCCGGCAACTTCGGCCAGCACAGCGCAATCATCGCGGGTTTTGCGCATGTGCGAGGCGAAATCACGGTCACGCTCGACGCCGACCTGCAAAATCCACCTGAGGAAATTCACAAATTGCTCGCGGCGTATCGCGAGGGATTCGACTACGTCGGCTCAATTCGCGATCTGCGCAGAGGAGACGTATGGTGGCGTGGCGCTGCATCAAAATTGATCAACGTGGTTCGCGAAAAGACGACCAGAATCAAGATGACCGATCAAGGCTGCATGCTCCGCGCGTATTCGCGTCGTATCGTCGATTTGGTGAATCAAACTCGCGAAGTACGAACCTTCATCCCGGCGCTCGCTTACACCTTTGCGATCAATCCGACCGAGGTCGTCGTGGCGCATGCCGAGCGCGCAGCGGGCGAATCGAAATATTCGTTCTATCAACTCTTGCGGCTTAACTTCGACCTGATGACGGGCTTCTCGTTGGTGCCGTTGCAGATGTTCTCGTTGCTCGGCATGACGGTGGCGGTCGGCTCCATCGTCACCTACCTTGGACTGATGGCGTACCGATTGTCCACGCTGCCGTTTTGGGAAGCGATGCGCGCGCTGCTTGATCGCGACATTCTGCAATTTTTCCTGACTGGCATGGTGCTGTTCGGGTTGGGCATTGTGGGCGAATACGTGGGCCGTATTTACCTTCAGGTGCGTGATCGGCCGCGCTACGTCGTTGACCGCGTCGTTGAGCGAGCGGATGCAGCGTTGCCGACATTTCCAGCGGGTGCCAACGACATTCCGTCGGCGCGGCATCTGGCGTGATCACGGCGGTGGCGGACTACCAGACTACAGCGGTCTCGGAGGATAAGCCCACAGCGGTAGTCTTTGCCTACCACAACGTAGGCGTGCGCTGCCTGCGCGTGCTGCTCAATCAGGGAGTGCGCATTCCGTTGGTGCTCACGCATGAGGACAGTGCAACCGAGACGATTTGGTATGACTCGGTCGCCGCCGTTTGCGTCGAACACGGTATTGAAACCCTCACCGTCGACGACCCGAATCACCCGCATGTGGTCGCGCGAATTCGCGCGCTGTCGCCCGATTTTTTCTTCTCGTTCTACTACCGCAAAATGCTCGGCGCAGCACTGCTCGCGATACCCAATCGCGGCGCGCTCAACATGCACGGCTCACTGCTGCCGAAGTATCGTGGTCGCGTTCCGATCAACTGGGCGGTGTTGCACGGCGAGACCGAAACTGGCGCGTCACTGCATTACATGGACGTGAAACCCGATGCTGGCAACCTTGTCGCGCAAACGTCGGTCCCGATTCTGAGTGACGACACGGCGCTCGAGGTGTTTCAAAAAGTCGTTGTTGCGGCAGAGGTCACGCTCGCTCGCGCGTTGCCGCACCTTCTCGCCGGCACCGCGACTACCGTGCCACTCGACCTTGCTGCGGGTTCCTATTTTTCCGGACGCAAACCGGAAGACGGTCGCATCGACTGGACAAAATCGGCGCGTGATGTGCACAACCTGATTCGTGCGGTCGCGCCACCGTATCCCGGTGCGTTCACTGAAATGGATGGCGAACAGATTGTCATCTCGCGAGCACGAGCAGCGATCTCGATAGAGGTTAAGAAACTCAAAGCGGGATCGGTTGTGTGCGATCAGCATTGCTCAGCCATCGTATGTGGCGACGGACAGTTGCTCGAACCGCTCCTGCTAATTGTCAACGGTTCCTCGCTGAATCGGGAAGACACACGTCAATGGCTCGCCAACCGGACCGTTCGGTAGAAGCGCCTTTGGGCGCGAAAGGCGCGACGCTTATTACTGAGTCAACAAAATAAGACCGGTTCGGCAGGCTCCCTCTCCCTAGGGGAGAGGGTTGGGGTGAGGGACTTGGCGCACGTTTCCGGCTCGCGATGCAATCACCCTCACCCCCCGCCCCCGGCCTTCGCCGGGGCAGGCTCTTCT
>JAYVNO010000074.1:0-18034 GCA_043758415.1 Burkholderiales bacterium | reverse complement strand
GGTCGGAAATGTCATGCCTGCGGAAATCTTCGCTCAATGTTCGATCCCGATGAACGTAAAACGGTATTATCTATAATCTCGTGACGACACCATCTAGTTTCCAAGGCTTAACGCGGGCTCCTGCATGGCCGAAATCTGCTCGCGCAACTCAAGCACGCGATCCTGCCAATAGCGTTGCGTGTTGAACCAGGGAAATGCCGCCGGAAATGCCGGATCATGCCAGCGCCGCGCGATCCAGCCGGAGTAATGCAGCAAGCGCAGCGTGCGCAGCGCCTCGATCAAACCCAGCTCGTTGTCATCAAATTCGCAGAAATCTTCGTAGCCGGAAATGATGCTGCGCATCTGCTGGCACATCAACTCGCGATCCCCCGACAGCATCATCCACAAGTCCTGCACCGCAGGCCCCATGCGGCAATCGTCGAAGTCCACGAAGTGCGGGCCGCCGTTGTTCCACAGTACATTGCTGGCGTGGCAATCGCCGTGCAGCCGTATGTTTTTGAACGCGCCCACCCGATCAAATATCGCGCGAATCCCGTCCAGCGCCATCGCGCTCACGCTCGACCATGCGCGCAACAAATCAGCGGGAATGAAGTCGTGCTGCAACAAAAATTCACGCGGCTCGACGCCGAACGTTTGAATGTCCAACGTGGGCCGTTCGACGAACGGACGCAGCTCGCCGATGGCATGAATGCGCCCAATGAATCTGCCCATCCAGGTCAACACATCGTTGTTGTCCAGCTCGGGCGAACGCCCCGACAAACGCGGCGTCACCGAGAAACGAAAGCCCTCAAATTCATGCAGCGTTCGCCCGTTCAACGTGAGCGGCGGCACCGCAGGAATCTCGTGTTCCACCAGCTCTGCAACAAACGCATGCTCTTCCAGAATCGCCGCCGTCGTCCAGCGCTCAGGCCGATAAAACTTCGCCACTACGCTCGCACCTCCTCTAACGGTGGCCTCTGGCTCTTCAAGCCACACCTGATACACGCGGTTTTCGTAACTGTTCAGCGCGATCAACCGCCCATCGCCACGCAACCCACACGACTCCAACGCATTGAGCACGGTGTCGGGCGTGAGATTGGCGTAAGGCTGTGGGGATGTGGAGGATGTAGGCATTTACGATTATCGCAACCGCTTACGTTTCGACGTGGGTACTGTCGACAGTTCGCCCAAACGACCAATGGGCACCCCTAATCTCTGCAACAGCTTTTCCGCCAAAGCCCTATTCCGCGTGGGCATAGCGGTTATTTATTCAATAAACCGATTACGCGCCAAACACGCCATATGCCCTTGTGCAACGGGCATTACAGCTAAAAGCTGTACATCAAAAACAGGCACTACGGCTACTTCACCCGAACAAATCGCTGCGCGCGTTTTCCGGTGTCGACCTCGGAGGTGTACACGCCGCCTTGGGAGTCGATGGCGATGTTGTGTACCCAGTGAAAATCGCCCGCCTGCCTACCGGGGCGACCGAAGCTGCCGATGACTTCGCCGGTTTCGCGCACGGTAATACGCACTTCGTTGTTGGTGCCGTCGGCGATCAACAAATACTTCTGCGCCGGATCTTCCGACGGCACCAGATCCCACACCGAGCCTGAGCCGCGCGTCGCAGATTCAAACACAAACTGCCGTATAAATTCTCCGCTCTTTTTGAACACCTGAATGCGGTTGTTCATGCGGTCGCACACGTAGACCAAATTGTCCTTGGTGATGCGCACGCAATGTACTGGATTCGCAAATTGGGGTGACTCCGGGTTGTAGTCGGGAATCTTCGCGTCGTCGGGCCGTTTGCCGTACGCGCCCCAGTGCCGTTTGTAGGCCCCAGTTGACGCGTCGAACACGATCACGCGCCTGTTGCCATAACCGTCGGCGACGTAGAGTTCGTTCGCTGCGGCGTCCATTTCCATGTGCGCCGGACGCCCTAGCTGCACTTCGGAATTGCTGCCCAGACTCGCGCCCGGTTTGCCGATTTGCATCAGGAATTTGCCGTCGGCCGTGAACTTGAGCAGCATGTGATCGGTGTTAGCGTTGCCACCGACCCACACGTTGCCTTTCGGGTCGATATAGATGCCGTGCTCGTTGGCCGGCCAGTCATAACCTTCGCCCTTGCCGCCCCATGAACGCAACAGTTTTCCGGCACGGTCAAACTGCAAGACGGGCGGAGCCGCGCTGCAACATTTCGAGCGTTTCGGGGTGAGTGTTGAGCCGCGTTCGTCTTCGGTCAATGTAAGCGGTCGGTGGATTATCCAGATCGTGTCGTCGCTGGCGGTTGCGATGCCAGCGACCTGGCCCAGAATCCAGTTGTTCGGCAGCGGTTTCGGCCACGTTGCGTCAACCGCGTAGCGCGGGCCACCGCTCACCACGGACGCACCCTCCACGCGCTGATCGCCATCGTGGGCGTCGACGCCCACGACTGTCAGTGCAGCCAACGTAAACGCAAAAAAAGCACTTCGAAATGCACACATTGCGGATCCTCCTTTAACGGGGAACGAGGCCCGTTTGAGCTAAGTATGTCACTGTGATTTCGCTTTGTGGGCGAAGCGGCTCGTGTTTTTGCAAAGGCGCAGCGCGTAGTACAAAACCTACACCACTTTGAACACGCATCCTACGGGCCGCATCGCGATTCGCACTTACAGTTACTCATCGTCAACATCCCGCCCGCGCATCACCCCCGCCGCACGATAAGGCCATCAACATGAACGCAACCAACAAGGTCACCCTCAACGCTCTCGCCAGCCGGGGCTTCGGATGGGTCGCTGAACAGGTGGGGCGCGCCGTCGGCGCGTCTGCGCTCATTGCCAGCAGCCGCAATCGGCAACTTCGCGCGACCGTCACATTGCACTGTGCGCGGGTCAAGTCGGACGCCAACAAATCGATGCGCTCATGGCGTTTGGCCAACACTCGTTTGCTGAATGTGACCGGGGCGCGATAGGCGTGTCTGCGCCTGTGCAGCGGGACACGGCAGAGCCGTTGCGGCGTTTCACGGTCGATTGCAACCTTAAATACGAGGTTCAGTCGCCCGCGCACTTTGTGTTTCAGGTGGAGGCCGTGGAGTCGGGCCAACTCGTGGTGGACGAAGCGCTGACGTTGACACCCGCAGTGAGCGTGCAACGGCACACCCATGGTCCGTCGAACAACCGACTGATCCGCGCCGACGTGATGCCCGGTTTGTTCGATCTGAACTACCGCGCCACCGTGGAACTGCCGCCGCCTTTGCCAAATGGGGCGGGTCTGCTTGAGTCGTCGGTGTCGGGCATCCCGTTTGATTACATCCATCTGCTTTATCCGACCCGCTATTGCGAGTCTGATTTGCTGGCGTCGGCGACGCAAAAAATGTTCTCGCACTACGCGCCAGGCTGGGAGCGCGTGGAGGGCATTCGGCAATGGATCCACGACAACATTGAATACACCGTTGGCTCGACGACCTCCACGTCCACCGCATGTGATGTGTTCCTGCAACGCGCGGGTGTGTGCCGCGATTTTGCGCACCTTGGCATCGCATTCTGTCGCGCGCTGAACATCCCGGCACGATTTGTCGTTGGTTATGTGAAATTTGCCGAGGGTGCGCCTGATTTTCATGCGGTGTTTGAGGCGTGGCTGGGCCATCGCTGGGTACTGTTCGATGCCACCGAAATGGCCCCAATTCACGAGCTGATTCGCGTTGGCACCGGGCGCGACGCCAAGGATGTGCCGTTCGCGACATTTTTTGGCGACGCGCGGATGCTGAGCATGAGCCCCTCGGTCGACGCCGTGGGCGTGTCCTCGTAAACGCCACTATTTAAGCCTGCACTGCATGCTATTTGAGATCACGCACACCACGCACTATCGCTACGCGCAGCCGGTTCAGCTCGGCACGCACCGCGTGATGTTTCGTCCGCGCGGTAGCCACGACATGCGCGTGCTGGCGACGAGCCTTGCGATTTCGCCTGAGCCGAACGC
Source organism: Burkholderiales bacterium (assembly GCA_043758415.1). GTDB lineage: Bacteria > Pseudomonadota > Gammaproteobacteria > Burkholderiales > Casimicrobiaceae > Casimicrobium. The sequence continues at coordinate 14,098 of JAYVNO010000074.1, read as the reverse complement.
GGTACGCCTGATCCATGATGTGTATTCAAATTCGGTCGCGATTGTCGAGCCTGCGTCGCCCACCGCCGAGCTTAAATTCGTCTGTAAATTCACCGTTGAGCACGTCGGTGAACGCGCGCTCGATCTGCCGGTTGAACCCGCGTTTGTGGAATACCCGTTTGTGTACAGCAATGAGGATGCAGCGGTGCTGCAACCGTATCTAGCGCCGTGGTACACCGATCCGACAGGCGCACTTTTGACCTGGGCGCAAGGCTTTCTGATCGGCGAGGGTCGCGTTTATTCGCTCGACGTTTTAGTGCGCATGAATGCGTTCATTCGCGACACCCTGCACTACGTGCCGCGCATCAGCGAAGGCGTGCAGAGCCCGTACGAAACGCTGCAACTCGGCAGCGGTACCTGCCGCGATTTCGCCACGTTGATGATTGAGGCGGTGCGCAGGCTGGGCTTCGCGGCGCGCTTCGTGTCCGGCTATCTGTATACGCCCGCGCTCGACAGCGCGGCGGGTGCGCAGCAAGGCGCAGGCGCGACGCACGCGTGGCTTCAGGTGTATTTGCCCGGCGCCGGATGGCTGACGTTTGATCCGACCAACAATCTGGTCGGTGGCACCGATTTGATTCGCGTCGGCTTTGCGCGACATGCCAGCGGCGCGTTGCCGATTACCGGAAATTGGCACGGTTTTGCCGGTGATTTTCTAGGTATGGATGTAGACGTTCAGGTGAGCCGCCGCAACGATTGAGCGAGGGCCGCGGGCAAACGGCTGATCGACGAATTGAACACGTATAGGCACCATGGCTTTTCAACGAGATGCCCTATTTAACTGGGCATGACGCACGTTTTATTAATAACTCGACTTGTCACTAAAATAAGCGTCACGCCCATATCAAATGCGGCTTTCAGCGCAAAGCTACTGCTGAGTGAGCACCGCACAACCCGGTATCCTGCACGACTGACGACAGCGGTGCAAGTCCAAAAAACACAACGCTGCCGATTCCGAATTAGTCTACGGTCGCCCCGGAAGAAGCCACCACCTTCGCCCATTTCTCGGTCTCGGCAACGATCACTTTGCCGAAATCCTCCGGCGTGCCGGGGATGGGTGCACCGCCTAATTGTGCCAAGCGTTCGCGCATTTTGGGATCGGCCAGCGCTTTGTTCACAGCGGCGTTCATCTTGTCGATGGCTTCGCGCGGCGTGCCCTTGGGCATGCCTACACCGAACCACGCGGTTGCCTCGTAACCGGGCACGGTGTCGGCGACAGTGGGCAAGTCAGGGAACGACGGCTCGCGCGCGGCGGAGGTCACGGCCAGCGCTCGGATGCTGCCGCCCTTGATGTGCCCGGCCGACGACGGCAGATTGTCGAAGAACACCTGTACCTGACCGCCGATCAGATCCGTCAGTACCGGTCCCGCGCCTTTGTACGGGATATGAACCATATTGCAGCCTGTCATCGACTTGAACAGCTCGCCCGATAGGTGCGTCGAAGTGCCGCTGCTGGAGGAGGCCATGTTGACCTTGCTCGGGTTCGCCTTGCAGTACGCGATGAACTCGGCCACGGTCTTTATTGGCAAGCTGTTGGTGACTACCATCACGTTCGGGGTGCGCACGATACCTGCCACCGGCGCGATGTCGCGGATGAAGTTGAACGAGAGCTTCTTGTAGAGCGACGCGTTGATGCCGTTGGCAGGATTGACGAGCAACATTGTGTAGCCGTCCGCCGACGCATTCACTACGAATTCGGTGCCGATGTTGTTGCCGCCACCCGCCTTGTTTTCAACGACCACCTGCTGCCCGAGATTCTCTGAAAGCCACTGCGCCACGATGCGAGCAAGGACGTCGGTGGTGCCTGCCGGTGGATACGGCACGATCCACTTGATGGGTTTGCTCGGGTAGACCTGCGCGGACGCAGTGCCGAGCACACTGAAGCCGATCAACATGACCGCGGCTGCGAGCCGGATGAAAGATTGCATGAAATGTCCTCCTTGTTGCGATGCTGCCGCACAATGCGGCGGATCGTTCCTCGCACGAATTATCAGCGCTGAATGCAACCAACACATGTAGGGATTTCACGCGCCATGCACGGCTGTTCCGGGCACCTGAGGAAACTTCAACCCATTTTGTGAAACCTCAACCCACGTTTGGAAACGTCAACCCACGTTGCACGACGGTCGGCGACACGCGGCCCATCGAGTGTTCGGGTTGACCGAGCATGCGCTAGGCTTCCATCTTTCAACGCATCAAATAGAGGCGTATCCTGATGGCTAACCTGCGCAGCACTGTTGCCACCATTTTTTTCGTAGCGTCGCACGCGGCGACGCTGCACGCGCTGCCGGTCACTATCAACGGAGCGACGTTCGATGCGCCGGCATCCTGCGTTGCAACCGAAGCTACGCTGGTCTGCAAAGAAGACGGGCAGCAGCTGGAGCTGTGGGTGTATCGCAAACCGCTCGCTCCCAACGTGGCACCAGGGGACTCGCTGGTGCGCAAGATGGGCTACTTCAACGAGCTGCACGAGACCGCCGTCAGCAACATCATGCGCAGCACGAGCAACGACAAAACGACGCCGTTTTCAACCTACGGTAGCTACGCTGCGGTGGGATCTCTGATGGCCGGCAAGAGTGTGGTGACGTCGCCCGCCGCGCGCTTTGCGTCGGTGTTGCATGGCGATGAGATATGGCAGTTTCTTGAGGTGGTGGCATCGCGAACGCCTGCCATTGATGCGCTCACTGCAACCCTGCAACGCTCGCTGGTTCTGCCTGCGCCGCGCGAACCGCAAGCGACCGTAGCGGCGGCGATACCCGAAGCGGCGACAAAAATTGACGGTAGCCCGCTGGTGGCCACCTTCACCAGCAAGCTGTTAACGCTTGAGCTGCCAGGCTATCTCAATCCGGTGGTGCTTGAGGATACGGCGGACAGTTTGCAGGTGAACTTTAACCATAAAACACGCAAGACCGCAGGGCCGAATCTACTGATCAGCTTGCGTGCACCGAAAGACAAGCTGACGGTCGTGGCAATCGTTAAAGCGCGCAAGGAGGCGGTGACGGCAACGATGATTGGCAGAACGGAATCCATCGAACTCAGCAAATTGGGCGAGATCAGCGGCGCTGGTTTTGCGCTGATCGGCACGCCCGACAAGGCCAAAGGAGCGTTCGGCGCGGAGTTGCTGGAAACGACCTTTGCGGCGAATGTGGGTGACCGCGTGCTGGAGGTTCGATTGACCGCCGAACAGCAGTTCTCATCCGAGGCACGCGTAGTGTGGGCGTCCCTGGTGAACTCAATCACGATTAACAAATAGCCGGTCAGCGTGTCGCTATCGCGGGGGTGATTCCCTGTTTAATGAAGGGAGCGCCGCGCACACAGCAGGCCTTGCTGCCTTCCAGTCGGGCGCAGATCCGCAACTGGCGTCGCTTCTCGTAGCGGGGAACAGGCGGCACAGGCCGCGGTCACTTGAATCGCGGCGCGGCTCGATGCATCGCTGGGCACGCTCGGGTAGGACGCAGCAACACCATTGAGCCGGGACGCAACCGCGCGCCCCGGCGGGCCAGACGAATGCGTCGACACGTAAATTTCGGGACAAGACACGTGCCAAATTTTCGTGTCAACGGGCTAGGGTCGAAGCACCTGGCTGGCGTCCGCCTGCCCTACCAGTTCATCAGCGTCCACCCCCAGCAAAAATCCCTGCACCCCTGCATTCGCGGCTGCAGCTTTCACGGCGGCGACGTAGCCCGCGTGATCGGTGTAGCGTTCTTCCAGTGACAGGCGCGGATCGTTGCTCGCCGTGCGTTCCGCCTTCGTTTTGGCAAACGGAATCATGCCGCCGACGTAATTGCAGATCTGGCCCTGATGAAATGGGCGTGCACCGCCCGCCGTGATGTTCCACCCCAAGTAAGTGCCTAGCGGCGCATCGTGCAACACCACCGGTACGCCGCCTAATTCGTTGCCATCTACATTCACGCGCGGCACTTTCATGTTGATAATTTGCTTGATCGGCGGCGGCAATTTGGTCGGCACACCTGCGCCGTCGTTGTAATTGAAGTCAGGACCCCAGTCGTAGTCCAACGTGGACATGATGAAGTTCGACGGGATCGTTGACGGCAAGCCGGGAATGTTGGGAAACCCCATTGCCGCCTTGTTCGCGTCTACCAGCTCGCCGCGGGCGAGGCGTGGCCACACGCTCGCGGGCGGCAGCGTGCCCGCAATCACCCAGTTGCGGAAATGCTGGCGCAGCGCGTTGACGGTGTGAACGTGCGGCATCACGTTCGGCGCAAGTTCGCCGACGCCGAAGTTATTACCGGGGCAATTCGGCGGCGGTAGCGTGCTGCCCGCGAGGCTCGCGTTGAACATCGTGTTCGGCGTCGGCACGATGTAGCCGCCGTGATTGCTGCTCGCGATGTAATAGCGGCGCACGTTGTCGGGCAGCGGAATGTCGGCCTTGCCGTCGGTGCCGACCCATTCCGGCGTGAGCTTCAACGCCCACACTTCCGCCGAGCCGAAATGCTCGATGATTTTGGGGCACGTCTTGCTCGCTGTGCAACGATCCAGAATGCCGCGCTCAGGCAATTTGCGCACGGTGTCCGGCCACGGCACCCACCATTGCGGGCCCTCGCTCCCTGCCTGATAAAGCTCCAGCACGCCGTCCGGCTGCGCCCAGCGGAAGTTGAGCGCGATTCGCCGCCCGGCGATGATCGGCCAGGCACCGTCGTGCACTTGACGACCCGATTCGTCCTGATTGAAGCCGAGATGAATGAAACCGCGCAGGAAATTGCCGGACTGCGAATTGCCGCGCGAGATGACGTGTTTGATTTTGCCTGCGAGCGGATTGGCGGTGGCGAAATCGTCGTTCGTTTCATTGCGGAAAAACGACGCAACGTCACGGAACGCGGCGAAGCCAACGCCAAGCACGGGCGGATTTTCTGCGGTGAAAATGATCTGGTACCCGAGCTTCGGATCGAAGCCTTTCTTCAGGCAAATCTGCGTTGGGTCGGGCTTGCCTGGAAAGGGGTTCGCAGCATCACACTGAGCCCAAGCCCAGTCGCTGCTCGGCATCACGGAATCAACCGTCACCACGCCATCAACCGTTTCGTGTTTGACGACGGTGAGCGTCGCTTTCTTTGTATCCAGATCGGCGGGTTTGTACGGTAGCGGGCTCGTCTGCACGAGAATCGGCTGCGACTCCGGGCCGCTGCGATTGACGATGCGACCGAGCACCTCGCCACGAATCTTTGATCCATCCGCGTTCTTCGCAATCGGGACGATCACAAAATCCTGACCTGCTTGCGTGTGTGCCGTTTGCCCCGCGTTATCACCCTGCCAGCCGCTGGAAAGGCCCACGTCACCGACATTGCGCTCGGCAGGCACAATAGTGACGCGACCGCCGCGGTTGGGCACGTCGTGCCACATGAGCCCGCTCAGCTTAGACGAATCAGATGGCATCACAAGTTGGAACGTCGCGACGTATTCCACCTTGCCCTGCGCGTTCTTGGGCGCGAGCTGGATGTCCTGAATGATGGCATTGAGCGGATTGGCAGGGTCAAGCTCGCCATAGGCCCAACCACTGATGCGCTTGATTGCGCCTGCGGGGCCGGTGGCTGCAAGCGCTACATCGGGATCGAGCGTGGACTCGATGACGATTTTGGTGATACGGGCATGCGTGATGGTTGCGAACGCAAGCGTCGCAACAAATCCCGTCAGCACCTTGTGCGAAACAGGTGTGAGTGTCATGTAAGACTCCTAGTTGAGGCGCATGATCACCAACTCGGTGAGCCAGCCATCACGAAGGTTTCATTTTTTGCTTCGTAACGTGGGCAACTTGTTGCCCACGCGTCACAACAATTCTGTTCGTCAAGCCGCCGGATGCAGATACCGCGCGCTGATCGCTTCGATTTCCTTGAACGCTTCGGGATCAACTTCGGCTTGATGCGCGTTGTAGATTTGTCGCAGTTGCTCAATGCTAGTTGCGCCAATGATCGCGCTGCCGACGAACCATTTGTTGGTCACGAAAGCGATGGACAATTCGAGCAGACTGACGCCGTATTTGCTGGCGAGCGCCGCGTACTCTTCTGCCGCGATCATGGCGAGCGGTCGCCGATAGCGCACACCGAAGTCTGCGTAACCCTGAAATCGTGAGCCCTTGGGCATCGCGCCGTTTAGATACTTGCCCGTCAACACCCCCATCCCGAGCGGGCTATAGGCCAGCAACGGCACCTGCTCACGATAGCTGACCTCGGCCATATCGCCCTCGAACAAGCGGTTCAACAAGCAGTACGGGTTTTGAATCGCGGCGGGCTTCGGAGCACCTAATTGCTCGGCCGCACGGCAGAACATCGTCGTGCCCCACGCCGACTCATTGGACAAGCCGTAGCCACCGATCTTGCCGTCCTTGATCAGCGTTTGCATCGCTTCCACTTGCTCGAGAATTGGCACCGTCTCGCGCTCTTTGCCGCTGTCGAATTGCCATGAACCAAACGCAGCCACGTTGCGATCTGGCCAGTGGATTTGGTAGAGATCGATGTGATCCGTTTGCAGCCGTTTCAAGGAGCCTTCACACGCATCAATGATGTTGGCTTTGGTCAGCGAGGTCGCGCCATTGCGAATCCAGTCGCGACGACCGGGGCCTGCGATTTTGGTACCCAGCACGACACGTTCGCGGTTGCCCGGAATGGCCAGCCACTTGCCCAAAATGATTTCCGTACGCAAGCCCGTCTCAGCCTTGGGTGGAACCGGATACATCTCTGCGGTATCAACAAAATTGATGCCGTGCTGCATCGCCCAGTCGAGCTGTGCGTGGGCTTCAGTTTCGGTATTTTGCTCACCCCAAGTCATAGTACCGAGGCTAATAACGGAAACGCTGAGATTGGCGTGAAATAAGGGGCGGCGGTCCATGAAAAATCCTGTGATTTGAGACCTTCACAGTCTATCCTGACCCAGTTGGGAGCGGTGCCACCGCGACAGCGCGTAGCGATGCCAGCACGTCCGTAGTTAAGGCGGCGTGCTATCCGCCAAGGTACGCCGCCTTAACCCTCGGATCAGCGAGCAGCACTTTCGCGTCACCCTGCAGCGTGACTTCGCCGGACTCAAGCACATAGCCGCGCGTGGCGTTTTCTAGCGCCAGCGCCGCATTTTGTTCGATCAGCAGAATCGTGGTGCCACGTGATGCGATCAGTCGGATGATCTCGAATATTTTTTCGACCATCAACGGCGCTAGCCCCATGGATGGCTCGTCAAGCATCAGAAGCTTCGGCTGTGCGAGCATCGCGCGACCGATGGCGAGCATTTGTTGTTCGCCGCCAGACAACGTGCCCGCCATTTGCAGCGTGCGCTCTTTGAGGCGAGGAATCATTTCGTAGACTTCGTCGACCTCTTTTAGTATCTGTGCGTTATCGTTCCTCGCATACGCGCCCATGAGCAGATTCTCGTGCACGTTGAGGCGCGCGAATACGCCCCGGCCTTCGGGGCACAGCGCGATGCCGAGGCCAACCAGCGCGTGCGAAGGCACGCCAGTGATGTCCTTGCCTTTGTAGGTGACATTGCCACCCGCAGGTTTGATGAGCCCAGACAGCGCGCGGAGCGTGCTTGATTTGCCCGCACCGTTGGCGCCAATTAGCGTGACGAGTTCGCCTTCGTTAACGTGGAAATCGATGCCTTTGATTGCCTTGATGCCGCCGTAGGCAACCTCGAGTTTTTTTACATCAAGCATTGCGGTCATGCCGCTTCTCCCGTAACGACGTGAGCGCCACCAAGATACGCCTTGATTACCGCAGGATCTTTTTGAATTTGTGACGGGTTGCCGTCGGCAATTTTTTTTCCGTAATCGAGCACCACGATGTGCTGGCAAACGCTCATGACCAGTCGCATATCGTGCTCAATCAGCATGACGGTTACGCCGTCGTTTGCTATTCGTTCAATCAGCGTCCTCAGCGTGACCGTTTCGGTGGCATTCATGCCCGCAGCAGGCTCGTCCAGCGCGATCATTTTCGGATCGGTGGCCAGCGCACGCGCAATCTCCAGCCGGCGCTGCTCGCCATACGCCAGCGTGCGGCTCTTGTCGCCCGCGCGTTTGGAAAGACCGATGTAGTCAAGCAATTCGCGCGAACGCTGCGTGATTTCTGCCTCTTCGCGGCGTGCTGACGGTGTCCGAAAAATCGCGCCGAATGCGCCTGCTTTGGTGCGCACATGACGGCCCACCATGACGTTCTCAAGCACCGTCATTTCGCCGAACAACCGAATGTTCTGGAAGGTGCGTGCGATGCCCACTTGCGCGACTTCGTGCGGTGCTCTCACGTTGAGTGGCTTGCCGTCAAACATGAATTTGCCCTCGTCGACTTGATACAAGCCAGTGAGCGTGTTGAAGAACGTGGTCTTGCCTGCGCCATTTGGGCCGATGAGGCCGAAGATGGAGCTGCGCGGAATTTGCATCGACACGTTGTCGAGCGCTGTGACGCCTCCGAAGCGCTTGGTGACGCCTTCTGCGGTGAACAGCATGTCGGCCATTATTTCTTCTCCGGTGACGGCCACAGGCCTTGCGGTTTAAACAGCATGATGAGAATCAGCGCGAGCGAGAAGATGAGATTGCGCAGCACTTCCGGCGCGATCAGCACGATGCCGAATATTTTCTGCTGCACGTTTTCGTCGGCCGCGTAGCGAATCACCTCAGGCATCGCCGACAACAACACCGCGCCCAAAATCACGCCAGGAATATGACCCATGCCGCCGAGCACGACCATCGCCAGAATCATGATCGACTCCAGCAGGCCGAACGACTCGGGGCTCACAAAGCCCTGCATCGACGCGAACAATCCGCCCGCCAAACCACCGGTCAGCGCGCCGAATGCGAACGCTGCGAGTTTGATGTTGCGAGTGTTAATGCCCATCGCTTTGGCTGCGATTTCGTCCTCACGCAGCGCTTGCCACGCGCGCCCGAGCCGTGAGTGTTGCAGGCGGGAAACGCCGATCACTGACAGAATGGTGAATGCCAAAAAGATGAAGTAATAAAGCTGCAAACCGGTGATCTGAAAGCCGAATAAATCGAAGCCTTTTCGCACTTCAAAACCGAACAAATGCAGCCCATCAACACCGGTAATGCCGCGCGGGCCGTTGGTGATGTTGTAGGTCACGTCCGACCATGGCAAGCCGACCTTGTCGAAGTTGTTCATCAAGATACGAACAATTTCACCGAACCCCAAGGTGACAATGGCGAGGTAATCGCCGCGTAGTTTGAGCACCGGCGCGCCGAGCATGAGTCCAGCCAATGCCGCCAGACAAGCACCCAGCGGCAATAGCACCCAGAACGGCCAATGGTAGTCAAAATGTGCCGAAGCAAGCAGCGACCACGTGTACGCTCCGACGGCGTAGAACGCGACGTAGCCCAGATCAAGCAGTCCGGCCACGCCGACCACCACGTTCAAACCGAGCGCCAACATCACATAAAGCAATGTCGTGTTCAGGATGCGCACCCACGCCTGACCTAGCATGCCTGCGAGAAACGGCAGGATCAGGATCAGCACGCCGAGCGCAACGATGCCGATCATTTGATTGCGTTTATTTTCAAGGAGCTTAGCCATGATTACGCCCGCTCCGCAACACGCTCGCCGATCAGCCCCTGCGGACGGAAGATGAGCACCAGCACCAGCACCACGAACGCGAAAATATCTTTGTAATCGCCGCGCACAAAAATCAGGCCGACGTTTTCAACCAGGCCCAAAATCAGCCCGCCGACCATTGCGCCCCACAGGTTGCCGATACCGCCCATCACCGCTGCGGTAAACGCCTTAAGGCCGAGCATGAAACCCATGTAGTAATGCGCCTGACCGTAGTTTGAGGCGACCATCACACCAGCAATCGCGCCGAGACCGGAGCCGATGGCAAATGTGATCGCAATGATTTTGTTGATGTCGATGCCCATGAGGCCCGCGACCTTCTGGTTCTCGGCCGTGGCTCGCATCGCAGTGCCGATTTTGGTGTTGTGTACCAGCCAAAGCAGCGCTGCCATCAGGCCAATCGATGCAACAAGAATCACAATCTCGTTTAGGGTGACAGTGATCGGGCCGAGATTAATCGGCGCTTTTGAAATCAATTCAGGGAACGAAAAATAGTTGCGGCCAAACACCAGAATGGCGAGTTGCTGCAGCAAGATTGATACGCCAATCGCCGTGATCAGCGGAGCCAGTCTTGGCGCATTACGCAGCGGCCGGTACGCGATGCGCTCGATCAACACGCCGACCACTGCACACACCACCATCGCGGCCAGAATGCCAATTAGTAATGCCAACAGCGACGGCACGCCTAACGACAACAAGCCTTTCGATGCAAATAATGCAGTGAGCCCACCGATCATCACAATCTCGCCGTGCGCGAAATTGATCAACTGCAAGATGCCGTAAACCATTGTGTAGCCCAGCGCAACCAGCGCGTACACGCTGCCTACGACCAGACCGTTGACAATTTGCTGCAGTAATACGTCTATTGACATGAAATTCCCCGCTTAAAAATTTATGGTTTTCGTCAGCAAATTTGAAACGGGTGTCCTCCCAGAGCGCCGCATTTCACGAACCTGCGGTATTCTGCCTCTATTCGGAACGACTACTTATGCTGAAAACGCTAACCCCGATGCGCCCGTCTATGGGCTGTAGGTGACATTGGCTGTTCACCCCTGTACAAACGCCGACGACGCACGACTCATGCCATTAGCAGGGTCACGTTGCCGCCCGCTGCGACGGTGTTGACGGTGATGGTTTGTTCACCAAAAAAACGCGGCAAATAAAACGGCCCGCCGGCCTTGGGTCCGGTGCCACTTAAACCCTCGCCACCGAACGGCTGCACACCCACCACCGCGCCGATGATGTTGCGGTTGACGTAGACATTGCCGACGTGCGCGCGCTGCGCAAGGCTTTCGGCACGGCTGTCGATGCGGGTCTGAATGCCGAGCGTCAGACCGAAGCCCAGCGCGTTGATCTGGTCAATCACCGCATGCGGATCGCCCGACCAGCGCACGATTTGCAACACCGGGCCGAAGATTTCCTGTTTGACGGCGGCGATGCTATCGACTTCGAAGATGTGCGGGCCGATGGTGTGATTCGCTGCCTCTAGGTTTGAATCTGTAGGAGCGGCTCTGCCGCGACCGGTGGTTTGCGCCGCTGAGGATCCCGGCAGAGCCGCTCCTACAGACGCTAGTCGTTGTATGTGCGCAGCAATGCCATCAAACGCTTCACGATCTATCAACGGCCCCACGTCGGTCGCCAAAAACTGCGTGTCGCCAACCGTGAGCTCTGCCGCAGCACCGTGCAGCATGTGGATCACCTTATCGGCGATCTCTTCGTGCAGGCACAGCAGCCGCAGTGCGGAACAACGCTGGCCCGCCGAGCGGAAGGCCGACTGCACCACGGCATCCACCACGTGCTCCGGCAACGCGCTGGAGTCAACCACCATGGCGTTGATGCCGCCGGTCTCGGCGATCAGCGGCACGATCGGGCCGTCCTTGTTGGCGAGTGCGCGCTGGATGATTTTTGCGACTTGCGTTGAGCCGGTGAACACGACGCCTGCGACGTTCGGGTGTGCAACCAACACAGCGCCCACCGTTTCGCCAGGCCCGACTATGGTCTGCAGCGCGTCAACGGGAATGCCAACCGCATGCAGCAGTTTCACGGCTTCGAGTGCTATGACCGGCGTTTGCTCGGCGGGTTTGGCAACGACTGTATTGCCCGTGACCAGCGCCGCAGCAACCTGCCCCATGAATATCGCCAGCGGAAAATTCCACGGACTGATGCATACCCACACGCCGCGACCACGCGGGTAGTGCAGGTTACGCTCCCCCGTGGCGCCGGGCAGCGTGATCGGCGTGCACACGCGCTCCGCCTCGTCAGCGTAGTAGCGCAGGAAGTCAATGGCTTCGCGCACCTCCGAGATCGCGTCGCCCCAGGTTTTGAACGCTTCTTTCACCAGCAGGGCGCAGTAGCGCGGCAACACGCTTTGCAGATTGTCCGCGGCTTTTCGCAAGGTGGCAGCACGATCAGTAACCGGTACGTCGCGCCAGGTGTTGAACGCAGCATGAGCGGCGCGCATCGCTGCGGCTGCGTCGGCTGTCGAAGCATCCGCAGGCCGTGCAACCCGAGTAGCGGCGAGTGCCGCAAAAAGTGGCGCACGCGTCGTCTCGACCGTCAGATCAATGCCCGTGCTGTTTAGGCGGGGGAACACAATGTCTTTGGGCAGAGGCAGGTGAGTTGTCGCGACAACATACAGCGGGGAAGCAAGTAGCGCTTCAATCGGCACGCCGTCATCAGAGAGTTGATGCACGAACGACGAGTTGGCACCGTTCTCAAGCAAACGACGCACAAGGTACGCGAGCAGGTCGCCATGCGACCCGACGGGTGCATATATGCGCAGCGTTTGCATCGTACGGTCGCGCGTCGTCGAACGGAAAAGTTCACGATAAACACCGGTGCCCATGCCGTGCAGTCTTTGCAATTCAAACGGCGCGTCAAATTGTTTCGCCATCTGATAAATCGCGGCAATGGTGCCTGCGTTGTGGGTGGCAAACTGCGGAAAGAATACGTCCTTCTGTTTGAGCAGTGCGGCCGCGCACGCGAGATAGCTCGAATCGGAATGCTGTTTGTGCGTGAACACCGGGTAGGCAGGCATGCCCATCTCCTGCGCCCGCTTAATCTCGCTGTCCCAGTACGCGCCCTTGACCAGCCGACACATCAAACGCACGCCGTACTGCCTTGCCAGCGCGCCGACGTGTTCGATGAGTTCGAGGGAACGGGTCTGGTACGCCTGCAGCGCGAGACCCAAGCCGTTCCACGGCGTTCGTCCGTCTGCACGCCACTGCGGCCATTCGGCTTGGACGAGCTTCATCAACGCTTCGAACACGTCGAGCGAGAGCTCAAGACGATCAACCTCTTCTGCATCAATCGTCAAGTTGATTTGCGCAGCCGCGGCCAGTTCGCAGAGTTGCCAGACTCGCGGCACCAGTTCTGTCATTACGCGCTCATGCTGCGCATCCTCGTACCGCGGATGCAGCGCGGAGAGCTTGATCGAGATGCCGTCGGAGTCTTCCGGGCCGCGCGTGGGCGAGGCGGCGTGCGCTTTCGCGAGGTTATTTATCGCGTGTTCGTAGCTTGCGAAATAGCGATCCGCATCTGCCATGGTGCGCGCGCCTTCGCCCAGCATGTCGAAACTGAAGCGCAGGTAATTTGATTCTTTGCGTTGCGATTTCGCTTCGACTAAAGCTTCCTCGATGGTCTGTCCGAGCACGAATTGTCTGGCCAGCAATTGCACGGCGCGCACGGTTGCCGCGACGACCGTTTTCGCACCGAGCCTGCCGAACAAACCGGGCGGATGTTCGGCTTCAGGCAATGTCTTTTTTGACAGCGCGATCACCGAGTTTGAGAGCCTCGACATCACGCCGTCGCCGGTGCCAGCAAAGTCGGCACGACCGAGCTGATCGGCGGTGAGCGCGATGGCGGTGGCCGAGTCAGGTACTCGCAGCAGCGCTTCGGCCAGGCGCATCAACGCGAGACCTTCAGGCTTAGAAATCGGGTACTCCTTGAGCAAACTCTCCATCGCCCAGAACGGCGGCGGGTTGTCGCGCACGGCGGTCACCCACAGTCGGGCTGTTTCGACGACTTGCGGCCAGTTAAGCATGGCGGCAGCGCTTTCGACATTACGGCTGACGATCGCCAGCTCTTCGCGGTAAGGATGTGGCAAACGCATGAGTGACTCGCTTGAGTTTTGAGCGGCACCTGTTACGGTGATCTGAACTGACTGAATGAGTGGCTATGTTATTTTCAGTTTATTCCAGCTATTCACGAAAATTTGCTGCCTGTATGCAGCAGCAATTTGTCAACGCGGTGATTGAGGAGGTCAGGGACGGCAGACCGTTGTCGATACAAAGAAAATCCATCGATAAAATCGAATACAACTTCTTGCTGAAACGCCCATTTAATGAGGGCATTGCGCTTAGTTCGTACAATTGTCGACTTTCGCCAAAAGGCGGTTTCCAGCACGAAGTGGGACAGTGCGATTGTTCGAGGGATGCTACCTCGTTGGGGGTGAGGTATCCCAGTGAGGCGCGGGGACGGTTGTTGAGTTGTTGCTCGATCCATGCCAC
>JAYVNO010000073.1:0-6185 GCA_043758415.1 Burkholderiales bacterium | reverse complement strand
GCTGCGGGTGTGAGATCGCCTTTAGGCGATTCCATTCTTTTGCCCCTTTGAGGGGCTAACAAAATCAAGCCCCCGGCTTTGCCGGGGGTACGTGACTGGCCTGTCATTTGTTAATCCCGTTACACTGGAAATCGCGCTCAATCAACTGCCGGGGGCGGTGTGCAACGGGGTCTTCGCGCTGCCTCGGGCCGACGTATGCATCACCGCAGGAGCGGCCGGAGTATCGGTGCAGTCTCCGTACCGCCAAGGCGCTGTGGCTACCAAGCGCGAAATTGGCCGGACTGCGCGCTGAGCTTCAGGACATACTCGCTGTGCGCTATCTGGAACTCATCAGGCAGCTGAACCAGAAATAACTCTATCGGGTCTCGTGGTTTGTTGTCGACGGTTTGGACGATGAATGCTTGACGCTGCGGCTCGGGTACCGCCATTTGTAGTGAGCCCTGTTCCCTCGTCATCGCGAAATACACGTCCGCCAGCAAGCGTGCATCCAGCAATGCGCCGTGCAGATTTCGCTGCGAATTGTCGACGCCAAGCCGATCACACAACGAGTCCAGAGAATTGCGCTTTCCGGGGTATTTCTGACGTGCCATTGCCAGCGAGTCGTCGACCAAAAAATCGTGTCGAGCAACAACAGGCAGGCGAAGTCGAGCCAACTCGCTGTCTAGAAAAGAAACGTCGAATGGGGCGTTATGTATGACAACCCGCGCACCCGACAGAAACTCCAATACTGGTTCCATGATCGCGGCAAATTTAGGTTTGCCTTTGAGATCGTCCCATGTAAAGCCGTGAACGGCGGTGGCGCCCGCATCAATTTCGCGCTCGGGATCGATGTAGAAATGGATCGACTTGCCAGTGATTTGTCGACCGATCGCCTCGATTCCAGCAACCTCGATAATGCGGTGGCCGAGACGCGGGTCTAGGCCCGTCGTCTCGGTGTCAAGAAACACGATACGTTCAGTTGCTTCCATGACGATTTAACGTGTCCTGAATCTCTTTGATGGCCAGTTCGATTTCGGAGTCGCTCAGGGCACGTCGCCCCGTACTGGGCTCTACAAGTGTGATGGTACGGTCCATTTGCGTGCTGAACTCACCCATCGCCAGGGTCTCGGTGTGGGTCGTGGGGTAACTGTCAGCCCACTCGCCGGTGCTGCCCGCCCAACGCACCGCGATAATGCTCAAGTTGTCGCAGTCCGCGCCAGCGCGGCGCTCAGCATCATTCAATATTTCAGGTGTCGCTTTGCTAAGCTCGGCTTGTCCCATGCGCGAGACCAGTTCGGCGTCATTAAATGCGCTCCACAACCCGTCTGTGCAAAGCAACAATAAATCATTCGCTTGAAGCGGCACACGCGGCGAAAAATCAACCGTTGGCTCAAAGGCACCGCCCAGGCAACTAAACACTTTATTGCGATCTGGATGCTTGCCAGCTTCGGCGATATTGATGATTCCATTGTCGAGCAAATACTGTACCTTGGAGTGGTCGCGCGTGCGAGCAGCCAGCGAGCCACGGCGAACGTGATACAGCCGGGAGTCACCCGCGTGAGCCCAATACGCCGCATCATCCTGAATTACGCAAGCCACGCAGGTTGTCCGTGGAGTATCCACAAGGCGGAACCGTTGTGCGTAGTCCGCAAGGGCACTGTGCGCGGCCTTCAGGGCGTTTTGCAAAAACAATACGGGGGATACCAGAATCGGTTTGGCTTCTTGCTCGAATCGCTCGAGTAGCAAGCGCACTGTGATGTGAGCTGCAATTTCGCCGCCGACATGTCCACCCATTCCGTCTGCGACAACTACAAACAGTGCGTCACGCGTGTAGATGTAGCCGACGCGATCCTGATTAACCCTACGGCCACCGCGTCGTGTTTCCTGAAATATCGAAAACTCCACAGTTACGGCGTCCCAGTCGGGACGCGCTCTGACGCTACGCAATCATTGAGGGCTTTCACGTCGCCATCAAGCACGATTGTCTTTCCGGGCAAATAGTCCGAGGCGTTGCGATATACGCGCGAGCAACGACAGCTTGGGCTGCTCCGGAGCAGCGAGCAACATTTTTTGCACCTGATATACCGACTGCGGTCGCTGCAGTGGGTCTAGTTTGAGGCATTGATCAACCAGCGTTAAGAGACGCGGTGAATACTTGCCGATCCACAATTTATTGGCGGAAACGTAGTGATCCTCTTTCTGCCGACTATCTGCCGCCTGTGGCGCGAACGCTGCAAAACATGCGAACAACGATGCTCCAACGCCGTAAAGATCGGTCCATGGCCCGAGACGATCCGAGTCTCCCTCCTTGTACTGCTCAGGCGCGGCGAAGCCAGGCGTATACATAGGCGTTACTCGGCTACCTCGCGACGCCAGCACCTGTCGCGCCGCGCCAAAGTCGAGTAACACTGGAGAACCGTCAGTCCTGATGTAAATATTCGCAGGCTTGATATCAAGATGCAACAAGCGACGTGAGTGGACCTCTCGCAGTCCCGTGAGCAATCGAGAAAACACGTGACGAATCAAGCCCTCAGGCAACATTCCCTGGTTACCCTGAATGTACTGCTGCAGCGTGCGGCCTCGTTCGTACTTCATCACCATGTAAACCGTTTCGTTAGCTCGGAAGAAATTAAGCACACGAACTACGTTGGGATGATTGATTGTTGCCAGCGCCTTACCTTCATCAAAAAAGCACTTCATTCCGAAACGAAAAGAGTCAAGGTTCTCAATAGAGCTGGCATGCACACGCGAGCCCTCGGACCGCAGAACGAGGCCACTTGGAAGATACTCTTTAATGGCAACAACTGTACCGTTGTCGTCGACAGCGCGATAGACGATAGAAAAGCCGCCGCGACTGATTGCTCGATCTATGCGGTAATTATGAAGTTTGTACCCCTGCGGTAGCGCTCTATTAGCGACGACGGACATCACTAATCCCCAACTTCTGTTCGCGCGCGTGACTGCCGTTCGACTCGTTGGCCGTACGAACCGAGGGACGTTGAGAGTAAACGGTGCATGTCAACGTGCGCTGAAATAAAGCTCGCTCGCAAAGGCGCTCAGCAGCGGTAAAGTTCGGCATCAGGGTCGGGTCTTGAATTTGACAAAATGAGACGTTCTTTCGCTTAAACGAGGATACAACAGCAGCGCGCGACGGACTAAGGCATTTGTGCGGCCTGCGTTGCAGTACATCGCATTCAATCGAACCCCAAGTCAGCTCACCAACTGTGCTATCTTACGATAATCTTGGGCCAATGCTCAACGCCGCTTGCATGTTGTTTTTTAGGTTTGCACGCTTGATGTTTGAATCGTTCTGAAGGAAATTATAGTGGCGCGTATTACTGTTGAAGACTGCCTTGGACAAATTGGAAACCGGTTCGAGCTTTCGCTAGCAGCAGCCGTCCGGGCGCGGCAGTTGGTCGCCGGTCATCAGGCTCTGGTTGACGATGCCAAGCGCGACAAGCCAATTGTCGTTGCGTTGCGTGAAATTGCTGGCGGCAAGGTCAATCGGTCGGTACTAAAAAAAATTGGCCTTTGAGGCGCTATGGGGCTTGCCCCGACTAGCGCTCGATTTTTCGAAAAAATTGCACGCAGCTTTACTGCGAACAATCTTATTCGCGTTCAGTCCGCATGGGCGCTCGCCAGAACTGCGCACTCCGGACAGACTCGCCAGTCTGGTGAACCGTATGACACACATCCGCTGGCTGTAGCGGACATCCTGTTTGAGTTGCTTGGTGCCGATGCCGACGCGCTCTGTGCCGCCCTGCTTCATGATGTTGTTGAGGATTCTGACACGCCGCTTGCGGCTATTCGCGCCGAGTTTGGTACCGCCGTTGCTCATATCGTGGACGGCGTCTCAAAGCTAGAGTCCGTCAAAACATCCGTCGGCGCAAGTATCGCGTCCAAGGAGGACACGTTACGTAAGCTTGTGGGTGCGGGTGGTCGGGATTGGCGCGTTTTCGCCGTGAAGTTGTGCGACCGGCTGCACAATATGCGAACGCTTGGCCCAGTCAGCGCGGAGAAACAACGCCGAGTAGCGTTGGAGACGTCGCTCGTTTACGCGCCTTTGGCGAGGTATGTTGGATTTCACGAAATCGCGACCGAACTGGAAGCACTGTCATTGCGATGGCGGTTTCCCTGGCGCTGGGCGATTCTCGCGAACTGGGCGGCGTACAAGTCACGCGTTGACATGCAGCGTGTGGAGTCAATGTTGCAAGAGATTGGCCAGAGAGATTCCTTTGGTTCATCACACAAGAGTGAACGAGTAACGAACGAGTTGATTGTTCGCGCATTCGCGTTGCTACGTGCTGATCGCGCTTGCCGTTCGCTATTTGCGATTCCAACGATTTTCGATTTGACCGAATCAGTTGAAGCTGCTCATGGTCGTCTAGCCGTTGTGCATCGTCATTTTCGGTATCTGCCAGCCAGCTTCGTGTGCTTGACCCATGAAGGCATCGTTTCGTCGAAAGTGTTGTTACGTAGCCAAGGGCTTCTAACGGAGTTTGTTTTCTTGTTCCCCCGCATTCCCAGGGGCACTTGGGGATGGACCACAGATGATGGTGTTGATGGCGACGACTTTGCGGCGGTGGCGAGTGCAGGCGATCATCCCGGCAACTTCACGCGAGTTTTGCGTGAATTGGTTGAACACACGTCGATTGCAGTTTTCTCCCCGAAAGGGCGGCGCCTATCGCTACCTCGACACGCGTCTGGACTGGATTTTGCGTTCGCCATCCATACTGACCTGGGCCTGCGTGCGAGTGCGATTAGAGTGAACGGGCGCTTGTGCGCCGCGAGCGTCGAGCTGTCTTCCGGCGACATTGTCGAGGTCATAGCTGGCGACAAGATCGTGGCGGTGCCTGAATGGGAAGCCGCCCTAAGATCTCCACGAAGTCGTGCGAAGCTAAGACATTGGATGCGTGAATCAGCACAAGATGACGCTGCAATACTCGGTCGGAGATTGCTTGCCGATGCTGGCGGCGTGGCCGAGACCGAGGATGCGTCGCTATACGCGAACATGCCGGCGCTCTCGCAATCGTTCGGCGCGCTTACGCTTGAAGATCTTTGGCGTCGCGTTGGATCGGGAGAATTATCCGCTTTTGCGGTTGCGTCGCAATTGCTCGGTTCGGGGGCAGAACAACTTTTGCGGCTTACCAACTCTGCTGATGCACGCAGTAGATTATTGTTAGATGGGCGACCAACTGCGGGCGTTCAATACTGCGACGCCTGCATGCCCATTTCGGGTGATGCCATCGTGGCGGTAGCGTCGTTCTCAGGCGTCAAGATCCACCGTGCTGCCTGTCCGCACCGAAACGAAGGGCGCGCATCAAATAATGTCTTCGCGCCGATGTGGGCCGCTCGTATCGCCAAGTCGTTGCCGTCGAAATTGCTCGTGCAATCCACAGATCGAAATGGATTACTTGCCGACTGCGCGCGCGCTATTTCGGACTGCGGGATTAACGTTATCGCCGTTACAAGCTTATCTAGCCGTAGCGCGACTGGGCCAGTTGCGTCGCTGATGTTCACCGTGCTCATCCGCTCCCGTTCGAAGCTCGATGCGTGTTTGAAGGCGTTAAGCGCCATTTCCGGAGTTGTTTGCGCGGTCCGCGCCGAGATTTCCACGCGTAGCGCGCCAGTGCCGCAATAGCACCTATTTGGGCGTCCCTGTCAAACGGCGACAAGGTGCTGCCGCTGACCGAAAGCCGTGCCACTTAACGAGCTGATGCCGGTTCAAAACTGAGCCAGGCGTTTAACTCGCACCGGCAACGCAGCCCGGTGCACGCATCGAGTTTTTCGCACGCGTAAAAGCAATTGTCAGCGCAGCTTTTGAACGCCAATCCCGACATTAAATTTCTCCCCGCACAGAGACTCAGGCTCGTTCCCGTGCCAGCCGCGCATTCCGTCAAGCATCCGTTCGATAAACCAGGCAACAACGGATTTAGTCCATCAGGCGCTTTCCATCTGATGGGGCTGGACAGCACATAGGCGTAGCTAATGATCCAACTTGATAATAGCTTAACGCGGAAAGAACCATTTTATAAGGGCGTCAGGATCGATTTCACGCAATATCGACTTTACTGAAAACTTGCGCTGTGCCCTTATGTAGTAAGGGATACAGAAGTGGCCCCGGTTGTCTGAACAGCAAACCCCGATTATTAAGTGGAGGTTGGGCGGGTTGAAGCGCGATGTAGCTTTATCCACAGGCTGTGCAC
>JAYVNO010000072.1:0-6247 GCA_043758415.1 Burkholderiales bacterium | reverse complement strand
ATAATTCATTTTTGGGGATGCAGTGTTAGGAGCCCGGAGCGCAGCAACCGGAGCGTACGCTCTGGTACGTGAGGATTGCGAGCACCGCGCGACGACACTATGCGCCCCACAAATGAATTATTAGAGGTGCCCGTTAGTTCTTGGCGCGCCCTGCTTTGTCCAGCCCGCCCACCTTGTCGCCCGCGACGATGCCACGTTCTTTGAACCAGCCCTGCTTCATCTCGAGCGCAAACATGGCGGGCGCGCCGGAGGGATAGCTGGATTCGTCCTGCGGCTTCATGTCGACGATGCTGACGATCACGCCCTTGCTGTCGATGTAGGCGATTGACAGCGGGATGAAGCAATTTTTCATCCAGAACGCCAGCGGCTCGCTCTGCGCGAAGACAAAAATCATCCCGGAATCAGGTTTTAGCGAAAAGCGATTCATCAGCCCGGTAGCACGGGTGTTGTTGTCGGCGGCGACCTCGGCTTTAAGCTTTGACGTTTTGATCGTCAACTCGACCACCGGCAAATCCTTGTTGACCTGAGCCATGCTGCTCGCAGGCAAAAACGTTGCAGCGAATGACGAAACGAGCATCAGGGTAGAGAAAAAATTACGCAACTTCATGGGCAACCTGAATGGGGTGGCTGATTTGATAGGCCTTCCAGATCGCGGCACCGACCGCCACCGAAGCGAGCATTACGATAGAAAAACGAAGCAAACTAAGCTGGGCAAACGGCACGATGAACGCAGTGGTCACCGCCATCAGCGCCACGTGTGCTGAAGACGCCAACGCAGACACGGTGCCGCGTGCATGCGAGAAGGCGTCCAATAATTTGAGACTGACGCAAGGGGTCACAAGTGCCATTCCAAATGCATAAAGCGCAATCGGAGCGATGTTCCACACAACGCGCGGCGGTAAAAACGCGCTGACAAGCAGATTGACCACCGCGGCCACGCCCATGACAGCGAATCCCGCATTCATCTGTCGCGCATGCGACACCCGTCCAGCAAAGCGACCCGAGCAGTAGGCCGCCAGCGTAATGCCGGCAATGCTCGGTATGAACAACACCGCAAAGTCCTTGGTGGTGAGCGATAAATGCGTAATCAAAAACGCCGGTGCGCCTGCGATGTAGACGAAAAAGCCGATGAAATTGATACCGGGAATCGCCGCCAGAGTCTGAAACGTTTTGTTGAAAAAGATGCGCCAATAGGTGCGCGCCAGCGGCTTGATCGCGAGCGGCAACCGACTCTCAACCGCATGCGATTCAGGCAGACTCAATAGCGACCACACCGTCAGCATCACGGCAAATGCGCCAAGAAACCAGAATATTGAAGGCCACGCTAAATGCGCCACTAACCAGCCGCCCAGAATCGGTGCGATGATCGGCGCGGCAGCAAACAGCATCTGGATGCGCGACAACTGCCGCTGTGCCTCGTCCCCGGCAAAAATGTCGCGCACCACGGCGCGACCCACCACAAATCCGGCACCCGCAAAGCAGCCCTGCAGGGCGCGAAAAACGAGCAGCGATTCAATCGAGCCCGACAGCGCGCACCCCACCGATGCCGCGGCATGCACACACAAGGTGCCCACGATGACCGGCTTGCGGCCAATCGCATCACTGATCGCTCCATGAAATAACGACACAATGGCAAAGCCGATGAAGTACACCGTCAACGTCAACTGCATCTGCACTTCGGTCGCCGGAAGCGCCGCTTCCATCGCTGGAAATGCGGGCAGGTAGGTGTCGATGGAAAACGGGCCGAGCATGGTCAACGCGGCCATGAGCCAAGTGAATTTGAGCCGTTCGCGACGGCTAGCGTAGCGCGCGGTCAGCGGCGAAAGCGCCGCCGCATCCAGAGGTTCAGCGGCTGCCGGCTCAGGCGGCAAACACGGCCTCTTCGATTTCGGTGCGCTTGAGCGATGGCGCGAACATCACGATAAAGTCGTAGGCAAATCGGCGCAGAAACGCATTGCGGCGCAGGCCAACGCGGGTTACTGAGGCGGCGAACAGGTGCGATGCATCGATACGTTTCAGGTCAGAGTCAACCTTCGGCTCATAGGCCATTTCAGCAAGAATTCCGACGCCCAAATTAAGCCGAACGTAGGTCTTGATCACGTCGGAGTCGAGCGCGGTCAGCGCAACATTGGGCGTGAAGCCTGCACTGGCAAAGGCGCGATCCACCTGCGAGCGCCCGGTGAACGCGGTGTCGTACGTGACCAGCGGATATTTCGACAAGGTCTCAATCGAGAGCACCTTCTCTTTGGTAATCAGATGTTTAAGCGGCGCGATCACACAGCGATTCCAGCGATAGCAGGGCAGCGTTACCAGGAGCGGATCGAGCGCCAGCGCTTCGGTGGCAATCGCGATGTCGGCTTCGCTACCGGCCACCCAGTCGGCGCATTGCTTGGGATTGCCCTGCTTCAATTTCAGCTTCACATCGGGGTACTTTGTGCTGAACTGGGTGACCACGCGCGGCAACACGTATCGCGCCTGAGTATGCGTGGTGGCAATAGTCAGCACGCCTTCCCTGGCGTTGGTCATGTCCGACGCGAGCGCCTTCAAACTGCTGGCGTCCCCGTTGAGGCGCTTGGCGATGGCATAGGCTTGCTCACCGGCCTGCGTGAGGCCCATGAAGCGTTTGCCACGTCGTTCGAAAATCTGTAAACCGAGCTCGTCTTCGAGCGTTTTGATGTGCTTGCTGACCACCGGCTGCGCGGTGTAGCAGGCAACCGCCGCATCCGAAACGCTAAACCCGTTTTCGACGACGGCACACACAAATTTGACTTGTTGGAAGTTCATAACAATGACGGCTCTCAGCGAAAACCGATATTCTTTCGTAACATAAGCACATTATGACGCAACGCTTTTATCTTCACCCCCAAAATCCGCAAGTACGTTTGATCAAACAAGCGGCGCAAATGTTGCGTGACGGTGCCGTGATCGCTTACCCGACTGATAGTTCGTACGCGCTGGGCTGCCGTCTGGGCGATGCCGACGCGCTGAAAACGTTGCGCCAGTTGCGTGGCGTGGACGACAAGCACCATTTGACACTTGTCTGTGCCGATCTCTCCGAACTGGGTCACTACGCGCGCGTTAACAATCATGCATTCCGGATCTTGAAACTGGGTACGCCAGGGCCGTACACCTTCATCCTTGAAGGCACGCGCGAGGTGCCTAAACGGCTGCTGCACCCAAAACGCGCGACACTCGGCCTGCGGGTGCCGGATCATCGGGTGGTGCTGGCGTTGCTCGCTGAGCTGGGTGAACCGATTCTTTCGGCAACACTCATTGCGCCCGATGAAACACATCCCTTAAACGACCCGGATGCCATTGCCGGGCGGATGCCGCGCTCGTTAGGGCTGATCCTTGACGCCGGGCAAACACCCGAGGAAGCGACCACAGTAATCGACCTCACCGGGAGCGCACCGGAGGTCATTCGTATCGGCACCGGATCGCTCGCCCGGCTGGGACTGATCGCGTAGGGAACGACCGTGCATACAAGTTTGACGGAAGTGCCTAAACTTCCATCATTCTGAGGTTCGCACAATCATGGCGCGCCCGTATTCAATGAGGATGTTGTGATGCGTTGTTCAAACAGGTTGGGGTTTCGGGCAAATATTGTTCCGGCACTGGCGGTCTTGGCGATGTCAGCCACAGCTTTTGCGCTGGATGTCGGAGGCGTCCGTGTCGAAGAAAAAGTTAAGGTCGCAAATCAGGATCTGGTGCTGAACAGCTCTGGACTTCGGTATGCGGTTGCGGGTCTTGCACGCGTCTACGTGGCCTCGCTTTATCTGCCACAAAAGCGCTCGACCAGCGCCGAGATCGGTGCCCTCAAGGGGCCACGACGCATGCATCTCAACCTGCTGCGCGAAGTCAATTCGAACGATTTTTCCAAAGGCTTGCTTGGCGGCATGCGCGCCAATCTACTGCCGACGGAGCAGCAAAAACACTTTGATGCGTTGCTCAAGCTCGGTGCGATATTTGGGCAAATTCCGTCACTGAAAAAAGGCGAAACAATTACCATCGATTCGATTCCCGGCACTGGCACGGTTATTCTGGTCAATGGCAAAAAAGTCGGCAACTCCTTTCCGGATGAAACATTTTTTCAGGCGCTGCTGCAAATCTGACTCGGCCCGAAGCCCATTGAAGAAAGCCTGAAACCGGTGCTGCTCGGCGTGAATCCCAGCAACTATAACTCAATCAATAATAACCGCGAGCGGTTCTAATTCCGTTTCTACGTCGTTACGGAAATGAATGGGCGCAATTTTTCGACGCAGATTAACGCGGATTTCACATAGATTGCCGCAGATTTTCTGAATATTCTCTATTACAGACAATCAAGAAAATCTGCGGTCATCGGCGTCGAATCTGCGCTAATCTGCGTCGAACATTAATGCTGTTTTGAAATAGAAGTGGAATAATATGCTGCTCGACTCGCACGCTCGTATCGGCTTCATCGGCAGCGACCTGATGGGCCACGACATCGCTAAAAGCATCGCCAGCAAGGGTCTGCGCTGGCATTGTTGAAGCGGCGCGGCGTGCCAGACGCAGGCGTCGACTTGATCGCACTCCATCCGGCGAAAACATAAAAACAGGTCTACCCGCCGCACACCTGATCATCGAACGCGATGAGCACCTTATGCAGTTTGCGGTAACAAGGACGGAATCCGTTCCGACAGCGGCAACTCCACCGCATGCACGAGTTGCAGCAGTTCACGCTCGCAACCGTAGCGACCCACGATCTGGATGCCGACCGGCAAACCGTTGTCGGCAAAGGCAACGGGCGCACTCGCTGCCGGGTGCGAAGTCATGGTGATACGGCAAGCCGAGCGCATCCAGTCGAGATAGGTGTTGAGTTGCGTGCCGTCGATTTGTGTCGGATACGGCGTGTTGAGATCGAACGGCAATACCTGATTGACCGGGCAGATGAAGTATTCGTACCGGGTCAGAAAACGCTGCATGCGCTCGAAGCACTTCGATTGCTGCGCTTGCGCCTCAGCGATCTGTTCGCCTGTGAGCTTTAATCCCTGCTCCACGTTCCACACTGCGGTGTCTTTCAGCAGCGCTTTGTGATTGCGGTAATGCGCGCCCAGACTGTTCACCAGATGCAGCGCGCGCAACACCTGAAAGGCGTTGTCGGCAATGCGAAGATCAGGTTCGGCCTCCTCCACAATCGCGCCCAAATCGGTGAAACGTTTAAACGATTTTTCGAGCGCGTCGCGCACGCCTTTTTCCACTGGCAAACCGCCGAGCGTTGGACTCCATGCAATGCGCACGCCGTTGAAATCGCGCTCCAGCGGCTCGCGATACACGGTCGGGTCGCCGCAGCATCCCAGCGTGATGCGCGGGTCGTCACCGGCCTGAATGGAGAGCAGCCATGCAGCGTCCTCCGCCGTACGCGCGATGGGCCCAAGCACGCCGAGCGTGCCCCAGTGATTGATTGTCGGGTAGCTGGGCACCCGTCCCGGCGAGGGTCGCAGGCCGACGACACCACAGAAGTTGGCGGGGTTGCGCAAGCTGCCGCCCATATCCGAGCCATCGGCAAACGGCAGCATGCCGGTAGCCACAGCAACCGCGGCGCCTCCAGACGAGCCACCGCAGGTTTTGCTGACGTCCCACGGATTTTTCGTGGCACCAAACAGGGTGTTGAAGGTCTGGCTGCCCAGCGCGAATTCGGGGACGTTGGTCTTGCCGAGCAGCGTCAAACCATGTGCGCGAAATCGCTCCACCATCAGGGTGTCGTAATCAGGAATCCAGTCCTTGAAAATAGGCGAACCCGACGTGGTGCGCATGCCCTTGACCGCTTCAAGGTCCTTGATGGCGATGGGCAGACCAGCCAGCGGCGAGGTCGGCTTACCCGCAGCGCGGCGTGCGTCAACCGCGTCTGCGTTGGCATAAGCGCCGTCGCGGTCAAACGTGATGATCGCGTTGAGCGAAGGGTTGACGCGATCAATCTGCGCGAGGCTCGCGTCGAGCAATTCGCGCGCAGAAAGCTGACGCGAAACGAGCATGCCGGACAGCTCACGGACGGACTTAAAAAGAAGCGAATTCATCAACAGCTCTGGGCTATAGGCTAGGTTCTATTTGGGCTAGCGTTTGATTTATAGGTCATGTCGAGTTTTGGCATTTTCATAGGTAACACCCAATTTACATAAGGCGTAGCTTAAAAAGCTGTATCAACTGTGATCACGCAATGCGATAATTTTTGTAGGGTGGGCACCCCGTGCCCATGAGCGCCACGCAAACGAAGTTGGTTCGTTTG
>JAYVNO010000071.1:0-6274 GCA_043758415.1 Burkholderiales bacterium | reverse complement strand
CGTGGGTGCTGCGATTCAAGGCAGCGTGTTGTCAGGCGACCGCACCGACGTGTTGCTACTCGACGTGTCGCCATTGTCGCTCGGTATCGAAACGCTGGGCGGCGTGATGACCAAACTCATCAAAAAGAACACCACGATCCCGACCAAAGCATCGCAAGTGTTTTCCACCGCTGACGACAATCAGTCTGCTGTGACCATTCACGTATTGCAGGGCGAACGTGAAGTGTCTTCGGGCAACAAGAGCCTTGGGCAGTTCAATTTAGAGGGTATTCCACCGTCGCCACGCGGCATGCCACAGATTGAAGTGCAGTTTGACATTGACGCCAACGGCATCCTGCACGTCAGCGCGAAGGACAAAGGCACCGGCAAGGAAAACAAGATCACCATCAAGGCCAACTCCGGCTTGAGCGAGGATGAGATCCAGCGCATGGTGAACGACGCCAAAGCCAACGAAGTTGAAGACAAAAAACGTCTGGAGATTGTGCAGTCGCGTAACAACCTCGACACGCTCGCGCACAGCGTGAAGAAATCGTTGGGTGAGTACGGCGACAAGATGGAAGGCGAAGAAAAAGGCAAGATCGAAGAGGCGTTGAAAGAAGCCGAAGCGCTGCTCAAAGACGAGAACGCCAGCAAAGAAGCCATCGACGCCAAACTCGAATCGCTTTCCACCGTCTCGCAGAAATTAGGCGAGAAAATGTACGCAGCAGCTCAGGCTGAGCAAGCGGCCTCGGGTGCCGGTGCAGGCGCGGCGGGTGGCGGCGAATCAGCCAGCGCGGCAGGCGGAGGCGGCAAACCAGGCGACGACGCCAAGGTCGTCGACGCCGACTTCACAGAAGTCAAAGACGATAAGAAGAAGTAAGCGGAATGAAATCGGGCTCCAATTGGAGCCCGAGTTTTTTGCGGCGAAGATGCGCATAACGCTCAAATGTTCATGGCGCGACTATCACACTGCGGTCGTTGCGAAATTGAAGGCAACGCCAGCGTTGGCCGCACGGCCGTGGTCAAGTGGGGTTGCTGCTATTGTTTCCACAACATTTTCGCGGATGACCAAACTGCGAGGTATCACCACGTACGTGTTTGACGACGCTGGGGTTTGCCGCTTCGCCGACGACGTTGAAAAAGCAAAATTTAGCTGGGCCGATTTCACGCATTGGGAGCAGGGTGGCAATGCGTACTGGTTGATAGCGAAGGAAGGTGCCGCATTGGTGCCGTTGCGAATGGTCTCGCCACCAGATCGCGCAGAGCTTGCCGACTTGTTGATCGGCAAGCTAGGCGCGAGTCGTTCGTTATCGCCGTTTGATGAATTGTCGATGCTGGGTCAGCGCTCGTCGTAGGTTGCGATTCCATCCCACGCTGCATGTCATTTGATATGACTATCGAGTTCTGGGCGTGACGTACTTTCTCACGATGAATGGTGGGTCGAGGAGACTGAAGCAACCAGTAGATCTGCTACATCGAGCGGTCGTCCCACGACAAAATTTTTGTAGCTTGCTACTATTCCCGCTCCATCTCGAACTTGAAAACAGGAACTACGCCGATGAATTCAGACCTTTTGCCGCACGCCTTGAATCGTGAATTTCCCGAGCTTGCTGATGCGGTCGCGCATTTAAAAGAAACCGACCTGCACTTCGCGCATCTGCTCAGGCAGCATGATGCAGCGGACGACCAGATCACCAAGGACGAAATGGGCGTTGCCCCGATGGGGGACACCGCACTCGAAGGCCTCAAAAAACAACGCCTGCATCTGAAAGATGAGCTGTACAAAATGGCATCATCGGCGAAACACGCTGGCTAGCGAATGTCGTTTGCCGATAAGGTGATCGTCATCACCGGCGCCTCGGAGGGCATCGGTGCCGAGTTGGCGCGACAGTTGTCGCGCGACAAACCGAAGCTCGTGCTCGCGGCACGGCGGATGAGTGCGCTGCAGGCCGTGGCTGCGCAGTGTGAAGCGCTCGGCGCGACGACGTTTGTGATGGCGACTGATGTGTCGATTGAGGCGGATTGCCGTTCGCTGATTGCCCATGCCGTCGACAGATTCGGCGGCATCGATGCGCTGGTCAACAACGCGGGCGTTTCGATGCATGCAAATTTCGAAGAAATCACCGATACCGGCGTTTACGAGAAGCTGATGCGCATCAATTTGATGGGCAGCATTTGGCCGACGCACGCCGCGCTTGCGCATCTGAAATCGAGCAATGGACTCGTGGTCGCCGTGGCCAGTTTGGCGGGGCTGATCGGTGTGCCCGGACGCACGACTTATTGCGCCACCAAATTCGCGCAAACCGGATTTTTTGAAGCGTTGCGGGTTGAGCTTGCGCCCGATGGCGTTGACGTGTGCATCGTGTATCCCGGCGTGGTGGCCACAGAGATTCGCCGCAACGGATGGAATGCGAAGGGTCAAACAGCGGGCGTTTCCGGCCTGAGCGAAGAAAACGCCATGAGCGTTGAGGAGTGCGCGGGATTGATCCTGTCAGCGATGCGTGGCCGCAAACGCGAAGCGGTGATGAGCGCCAAAGGCAAGCTCGGCCGCTGGATCAAACTGATCGCGCCCGCAAAGCTGGACGCGATGGCTAGGGCGGCGTTGGCGAAAGGGCGCTGACGTTCTTGGTTTTGGCCTCTTCTCCCCTTGCGGGAGAAGGTTGCGATGAGGGGTGTGTCCACGATGCAAAGCCATCAATCTCCTCATGCCCCCCTCACCCCAGCGCTAGTTAGCGCCAGGTCTGGCTCGCTCTCCCGCAAGGGGAAAGCGGACAGAACATCGCTACAAATACGGTGCCGAATGCCGCTGCGTCAACGCTACCGCCTCCCGATACTCGGCCTTTAGTCGCTCAACAAGCACTGCCGTCGTCGGCACGTCATCCATCTGCCCGACGCCCTGCCCCGACCCCCAAATATCCTTCCACGCTTTCGCCGCGCCACCGCCGAAATTCATGGCGGTTTTGTCGGCGCTGGGCAAGTTGTCCGGGTCGAGTCCGGCACCCCTCACCGAGCCCTTCAAATAGTTACCGTGAATGCCGGTAAATAGCGACGAATAGATGATGTCTTGCGCCGTTGAGTTCACGATCATGTCTTTGTAGGCGTCCACCGCGCGCGCTTCCTGCGTCGCGATAAAACGCGTGCCCATGTAGGCCAAGTCTGCCCCCATCGCCTGCGCAGCGAGGATGCTCGCGCCATGCGCAATTGCGCCGGACAGCGCTATAGGGCCGTTGTAGAAGCGACGAACTTCGCGCACCAGCGCAAACGGCGACAGCGTTCCGGCATGACCGCCCGCGCCGGAACACACCAGAATCAAGCCGTCCACGCCTGCTTCCAGCGCTTTCTCTGCGTGGCGAATGGAGATGACATCATGCATCACGATGCCGCCCCACCCATGCGCTTGCTTCACAACGTCTCCTGGTGCGCGCAAGCTGGTGATGATCATCGGCGCTTTGTATTTTTCGCACATCTGCATATCGTGATCGAGGCGATCATTGCTCGCATGCACAATCTGATTGACGGCATACGGTGCAATGCGCCGTGTCGGCTCGGCGGCGCGCGCGGCGGCCAGTTTTTCGGTCAATTCCGCCAGCCATTCATCTAGCTGTTCCTTGGGCCGGGCGTTTAACGCAGGAAAAGCGCCGATCACGCCCGCTATGCACTGCGCCAGGACTAACGGCGGATGCGAGATGATGAACAGTGGCGCCCCGATGACCGGCAAGCTGAGTTGATTTTCTAAAAAAGCAGGAAGTGACATGAGCGAAATTGAATAAACTGTGTGGCTAAGCAGGAGGCAGGTTGCGATGGATTTGAGTTATTCACAGGAACAACAGAAATTTGCGCAGGATGTGCGCGAGTTTACGCGAGACAATCTCGACCCGAAGGTCGCGCAGAAAGTGCTCGAAGGATCGCGCCTGGAGCGTGAAGACTTCCTCGGGTGGCACCGCACGCTGCACAAAAAAGGCTGGGTCGGTGTGGGTTGGCCGAAAGCGTTTGGAGGTACTGGCTGGGACTCGACGCAGCAACACATTTTTGATGAGATCACGGCCGACGCGGGAGCGCCGCAGTTGATTCCGTTTGGGCTTCGCATGGTGGCACCGGTCATCATGAATTTTGGCAACAAGGCGCAACAAGATTACCACCTGCCAAAAATTCTTTCGGGTGAAAACTGGTGGTGTCAGGGCTACTCGGAACCGGGTTCGGGCTCCGACTTGGCGTCGGTGAATTGCAAGGCCGAACGCATCGATGATCACTACATCGTCAACGGCCAAAAGACATGGACGACGCTGGGTCAGCACGCCGACTGGATCTTTTGTTTGGTGCGCACTTCATCCGAAGGACGTCGCCAGGAGGGCATCAGTTTCCTGTTAGTCGACATGAAAACGCCGGGCATCACCGTGCGTCCGATCATCATGCTCGATCAGGAACACGAGGTTAACGAGGTGTGGTTCGACAACGTTAAAGTGCCCGTCGCAAATCTCGTCGGTGAAGAAAACAAGGGGTGGACCTACGCCAAGTTTCTGCTCTCGCACGAGCGCACGGGCATCGCGGGCGTTGGCCGCTGCAAGCGCATCGTCAAGCGGTTGCGCAACGTTGCAAAGCAAGCCAAATCAAACGGCAAACCGTTGATCGAAGACATGCGGTTTCGGGATCGTCTGGCGCAGGTTGAAATCGAATTGCGCGCGCTCGAAATCACGCTGCTGCGCGTGCTCGACGCCGAGCGTGAAAAGCGGCAGCCCGGGCCGGAAGCCTCGTTGCTCAAGATCAAGGGCTCGGAGATTCAGCAGGTGTTGACCGAACTCACCATGATCGCTGCAGGTCCCGCCGCGCTACCGTACGTGCGCGAAGGCGAGCACGGTGCAGCCGACGTCGCGTGGCTGTCCGATGAGGCGTTCCGCTACGCCACCGGCCACTACTTTAATTTCCGGAAAACCTCCATCTACGGCGGGTCGAACGAGATTCAACGCAACATCATTACGCAATTAGTATTGGGGCTGTAAGCATGGATTTTTCTCTCACTGAAGAACAAACCGCCCTCAAGGATTCACTCGGTAAATTCATAGCGCGCGATTACACATTTGATGATCGCTGGAAGGTCATCAACTCGGCCGACGGCTGGTCGCGCGCGCACTGGAACCAACTCGCCGAAATCGGTCTGATGGCGTTGCCTGTGGCCGAGGCCGACGGTGGCTTGGGCGGTAGCGGCGTTGACACAATGGTCGTCATGGAGCAGATCGGTCGCGGCCTGGTGCTTGAGCCGTACCTCGGCTCTGCTGTGTTGCCCGCAGCATTGATCAAGGCAGCGGGCAGCGAAGCGCAGCGCGCCGCGCTGTGCGAAGGGCTTGCCAGCGGCGAGACGCTTTACGCGTTCGCGCACACCGAACCGGGGCAGCGCTACGAGCGGGCTGCGGTCGGTATGGCTGCGGTGGCGAGTAACGACGGTTACGTGCTTACCGGCAAAAAGATCAGCGTGCTCGGCGGCGATTGCGCGGATCAATTGCTAGTTTCGGCGACCGTGACGGGCGACGCCGGTGCTTCGTTGTTTGTGGTCGATGCCAAGGCCGCCGGCGTGACGCGTCTCGCATACCCGATGCAGGACGCGCAGCGCGGTGCCGACATTGATTTCAGCGGCGTTAAAGTCGGCGCAGACGCGCTTATCGGCACGCGCGGTGACGCGCAATCCGCCATCGACTACGCGCTAGATGTGGCCTGTGCCGCGCTGTGCGCCGAGTCGGTCGGCGTGATGGACGAGTTGTTGAAGCTTACGATCGAATACCTGAAAACGCGCAAGCAATTCGGGCGCGCCATCGGCACCAATCAAGCGTTGCAACACCGCGCCGTGGACATGATGATGCACGTAGAAATGTCGCGCTCTATGGCGTTGGAAGCCGCAGTCGCAGCGGATAATCCAGACGCGGCGGCGCGGGCAAAAGCAGTCTCCGGTGCCAAAACCATCATCGGACAAGCGTGTCGTTTCGTCGGGCAAAACGCAGTGCAACTGCACGGCGGCATCGGCGTCACGCACGAACTCGCAGCGTCGCATTATTTCAAACGCCTCACGATGGTCAACGTCACGTTCGGTGATTCAGACTGGCATTTGGCGCGCTACGGCGATACGTTGCTGGCGGCAGCGTAACGAATTTTCAAGGTTTCAGCTTTTTGCTGAAAGTCTTATTTAAATTGGGCTAATCCGCCAGAAGGCGGATTCTCAATCGAAGTGCACAACGGCGGGGTGCAGTTGAGATAGTAGCTCGGCGGGGGTTTGCCAGTTAAGGCAGAGTCGGGGTCGGTGATTGAG
>JAYVNO010000070.1:0-18290 GCA_043758415.1 Burkholderiales bacterium | reverse complement strand
CAAAACCTTTGTCGTACACGTTCATGCTCGCCTCATCATTGAGTTTGAACGAACGTAGATCGAAGTTTGTTGAACCGACGGAGACCATTTCGTTGTCGACGATCATCATTTTGTTGTGCATCATGGTCGGCAAATATTCATAAATCTCGACGCCAGCTTCAAGCAAGTCTCCCCACTGCGCCCGTGATGCAAGGCGCACCGTATCCGAGTCAATGTGCTCGCCCGGTAACAGCAATCTGATTTTCACGCCGCGTGTACGCGCGGCGAGCAGCGCTTTAATACTCAAATCATCGGGTACGAAGTAGGCCGACTGCAAGTCGATTTGTTTGGACGCTGCGGCAATTGCCATCAGATACATCAACTGCATGCTGTCACTGCCGCCGGTCGGAGAGCTGATGAAAAGATGCGCCTTAACGTCACCCGTCGCGGTCAATCTCGGGAAGTAGCGCTCGCCATTGAGCACCTCTCCGGTGGCTTTGATCCAGTTGTCGTTGAACGCGGCCTGGTACTGCGCGACCACCGGTCCCTTCACGCTGAAATGCATATCGCGCCAGTGTTCCGGGCTCTGCGCATTGCCGCTCCATTGATCAGCAATTCCGACGCCGCCTGTGAATGCGGTCATCCCATCGACAACGAGCAATTTTCGATGGGTGCGATTGTTCATTCGCACCACGTTGTACCAGCGTAGCGGGCGAAACTGATGCACTTTGGCACCCGCCTGCTCGATTTGATCGAGCAAGGTCTTGTCCATCTTCAGGCCGCCGACCCAGTCAATCAACACATGTACCTGCACGCCCGCCTTGGCCCGCTCAGCCAACGCACTGGCGAATTCACGACCGATATCGCCCGACCAGTAAATATAGGTTTCAAACGCGATGCTGGTACGCGCGCTGCGAACTGCGGCCAGCATCGACGGAAAGATTTCCTGCCCGTTTTGCAGGGCCTCAACGGTGTTTCCATCGACAATGGTCGGGCCAAGCATGACCGACATCTCACGTCGAAATTGCTCGTCGGCCATCGGGTAGAGATGCTCGAGTTTGCGGCCAAGCTGCTTTTCTGGGGTCAGAAAATTCATGACGACCACCACGGCCACAATCGTCAGCGCCACCGCGATCAATACGATTTTCATTGGATGTCGTTCGCTGGTCGCATGTGAGTGAGAGTGTGCTTCAACAAATGAAATAGCGGCACCCAAGGCGTACTACGCCAGCGGTGCCGCTACAGAGACCAACGTCACAACGCGCCCTATTGCGTGCCGCGTCGCTCGCTTTTGGCCGCGTCTTGCGCGCGCTTGTCAACTCATGTTTACCGGGCGTTACCACCCGGTAGCTCAAGCAACCTTACCGCACACCACCGCGCACAAGTTTTACGATGCCGATCAGGATGATTGCGCCGACGAGCGATACCAGAATGGAACCGATATTAAGCGCGTTCTGGTTAATCGTCGAGATACCCACGAGCGGCGATATGAAATACCCCGCGATCAACGCACCAACAATTCCCACTACGACGTTCAAGATAATGCCTTGACTGCCATCGGTCTTCATGATGAGGCTGGCAATCCAGCCCACGATTCCGCCAACTACTAACCAAATGATAATGCCCATGATTGTTCTCTCTTTCGTTTTTACGAGTGGTTGTCGCGACATGCGACGGTGACCCACACACATTAAGGCGGCAAAAGCGCGCCGCAAGGTCTCTGGGTATCGCTGGCAGCTCGCCGGGTCGACGAGCCGCCCAGTTTTCTACTACTTACCGTCGTGATCAGAATCACCCGGAATCGCGCGCTCGATCCGATCCCACGCCGCACGAGTTGCACTGCGGGCCTGCGTCCAACTCATTCGTGATGTAGCTTTGGCCCGTTCCCAATCGGACGCCAGCGAAGTCTCCACATCATCAAACCGACGTCCCGGATATTTTGCAAAACTGGCAACGCCATATTGATATGCTGGTCCGTAGTCATCGTAGCTGTAGTCGCGGGAATACGCAGGGCTGTGCATGTAATTGGCACGCCAATAGTCGTCTTCTGCCTGCGGATTGACCACCGACGCTGCTCCGCGTCCGCCCACTGCGCCAATCACTCCGCCGATGGCTGCACCAGCAAGCGCGCCAACCGGGCCTGCTACTGCGCCGACTGCCGCGCCGGTCATCGCACCAGCGCCCGCGCCTACGCCGGTCGCCAGATTATGTTGGTGCAAATCATCCGAATGTTTCGGGTTGGCCACTTCTGCGGCACCCTTGCCGGCCATAGCGCCCGCGGCAGCGCCAATGCCTGCGCCCACAATTGCGCCAACAGGGCCACCAATCGCACCAATGGCCGCGCCCGTGGCCGCGCCTGCGCCGAGTCCACTGCCCGTCGCCAAATTGTGCTCGCGCAGCTCGTCGCCACGCTTCGGATTGACAACCTCAGCTGCACCGCGACCAGCGATGCCGCCGGCAACTGCACCAATACCGGCACCGACGATAGAGCCGATTGGCCCACCGACTGCGCCCACAATTGCGCCTGTCGCCGCACCAGCGCTTGCGGCAGAGCCGGTAGCCAGGTTGTGATCGGTTTCATCATCACTACGACTTGGATTCACCACCTCGGCGGCACCCTTGCCTGCTATGCCACCCGTCGCGGCGCCGATAACGGCGCCAGCAATGGTGCCGACCGGACCCGCAACCGATCCGAGCACTGCGCCCGCTATCGCGCCGCCTGACGCGCCCACACCGGTGCCGACTTCGTGCTCCTCCGGCGCGCCCCCAAGCGTAGGATCGACGCCTTCAGCGACTGCCTTACCCGCGAGCCCGCCGGTTACCGCACCGATTACACCACCGACGATGGTGCCGATTGGACCGGCCACCGCCGTTCCGATGGCGGCCCCGGATAGCGCGCCAGCACCGGCACCCAAACCTGTGCCGACAGGATGTGAACCTGGCTCGCCGGTAATCAAGTCTGGATTGGTGTCCCGGGAACCTGAATTGTTGTCTCGTAGATCGTTCATATTTCCTGCTCTTTTTGAAGTTGA
This sequence comes from Burkholderiales bacterium, assembly GCA_043758415.1. Taxonomy (GTDB): domain Bacteria; phylum Pseudomonadota; class Gammaproteobacteria; order Burkholderiales; family Casimicrobiaceae; genus Casimicrobium. The sequence goes on along the minus strand of JAYVNO010000070.1, from coordinate 15,279 downwards.
AGTATTTGCACCGGCACCCTCAGAGCGTTCGCATTTGAGTCGCCAGTTAGCACATCGAGATACAGTTATCGTGCTTTACATCCTTGCGCTACGCTGTATCGGCTGAGAGAATTTTGTTGGCAGTTGTTTATCGTGAAAGTCGTCAGGCTGCCCGTCTGACTGTAGGACAGTTGCGCATGGCGACGCCGGTGGGCGTGAGCGCGCAACCGCGCAAATGCGGGGTGCAATGTTGCGGACGCAGCAGTATGCGGGCTCACCGTTGCGGCTTCGCAGTCGGGTGGGCGGCAATGGCAGCCGTCGGTATGCGGACGCGGCAGAAGGCTGCACCCGGTTCGCTCGGCTCAGCAGGCGCACGATCAGCTCCGCTCAAGCAGCGCCGACTACGCCGCCTTCGCCACACCGAGCGCCGGTAACTGCAAGGCGCGTTAGCGAGGTCGTGGCGTTGCTGCAGTCGCGTGCGCCCGCGCCCGTTGGGAAAAGGTGCAAGTTGGGGCGCGACGCTAATTTGTGCGAGCGCGGAAGAACTGCGCTCGTGCTGTCAGATGCCGCCGCGCGCGTTCAAGGGAAATTTCGCACAAGCACTGCGCCAGCTTTTTGGCGAAAGACCTACTGAATGCGGGCTACCAACCCATTTACGCAATAGTCGACGTACAGAGAAATACGCCGACTCCCCAATTGGCGTGTTCATTCCAGCGTAAAGTTGATGTCACCATTATGCGTGCGTTACCGCTCCGCAGCCAACGTCCACATGCCCTTCGCAGCAAGCGAATTCATCGTGCAGCGATGGGCGAAAGCGGCCTGCGCCGCTTGATAATTTTCTGGCTTGCCCTGCCACACCTTAAGCGCCGTGAAATGCAATGCGCGGCTATAGCTAAACGTCAGTGGCCACGGATTATTCGGCAGCTTGTTCATCTCGTTCAAGTGCGCCGCCGAGTCGATGTCGGATTGACCGCCCGACAGGAAAACGATGCCGGGCATCGCGCCGGGCACTGTCCGTTTGAGGCACTCGACGGTGCGCCTGCCGACGTCAACCTGGTTCGCGCGGTTCTTCCCGTCCTTGCCGGAAATCACCATGCTGGCCTTGAGAATAGTGTGCTCAATGGACACCTTGTTGTCCGCCAGTTGAGCCATCAACGCATGCAGGACGGCTTCGGTCACATTAAACGAAGTGTCGATGTCGTGATCGCCATCAAGCAGCACTTCCGGCTCAACCACCGGAACAATGCCCGCTTCCTGACAAATCGCGGCGTAGCGCGCAAGCGCATGGGCATTGGCCCCGATGCAGCGCGCGGTCGGGATTTCGTCACCGATAGTGATGACCGCGCGCCACTTGGCGAAGCGTGCGCCGAGCGCGAAATATTCCTTCATGCGCTGCTGCAAGCCGTCAAGGCCGTCGCTGACGAGCTCACCAGGCGCACCGGCGAGCTCGCGCGTGCCGCCGTCAACCTTGATGCCGGGAATCACACCGATGGAGTTTAGGTATTCAGGAAACGGTGTGCCGAAGCTGTGCTTTTGGCGCAGCGTTTCGTCGTGCAGGATCACGCCGGAAATCGTTGATTGCATCGAAGGCGTGGTGAACAGCATTTCGCGATAGGTGCGGCGCATTTCTTCGGTGTCAGCGACACCAGCGACGGCGAAGCGTTTGCCGCAGGTGCCAGCCGATTCGTCGGCAGCGAGCAGACCTTTTCCGGGCGCGACCAGGGCGGCCGCAGTTTTTGCGAGAAGTGCTGTATCCATGAAGGCGAGTAGTTGTGGATGGTTAAAAGGAATCAGGATTTTACGGGGCTTTCACCGCCCTCGCTGTAGGTGGGGTTGCATCCCGACTGCAGGGCTTACGGGCGCCATACTCGCGCTGCCATTGTTCACACCAATGGCCTACGCGCTGCGCAGTCGCTTCACCGCCAGCGACACTGCAACCCCCAGCAAAATCGCCCATTCCAGCGGTATAACAAGTGTTGCGGTAAATGTGGCGACAAGCGTAATACGTTCGAATTTATCGGACAGCAGATAGATAATCTCGCGCCGGTCAATCAGGTTCCATGCCACCAGAAACAGGATCGCGGCCACCGCAGCGAGCGGTAAAAACCTCGCAAGCGGTGCCACAAAATACAGAATCGACACCAAAAACAGCGCCGCCATAATCGCGGAGAATGGCGTGCATGCGCCCGCCGCCACGTTGACGCCGGAACGGTTGAACGAACCGCTCGCCGGGTACGAAGAGAAAAACGAACCGATCACGTTGGCCAGCCCCTGACCGAGAAATTCCTGATTGCCATCGAGCGCTTCATGGCGGCGTTTGGCCAGCGCCTGAGCAATCGACACCGCCTCCGCCAGTGCCAGCAACGTCATTGCGATGGACGGGATGAGCAGCATTTTCAGCGTGTCCAGCGACACATCGGGCATCGACAGCGGTGGCAATGCGCCGGGCAGCGCATCGACCGTCCTAATCGCAAGCGTTGGATCAAGCCAGCGGGCAACCGCTGCGACCAGGCTGCCCACCACAACCGCGATGAGCATCGCGGGCACCGCCCGGTTGAGCGGTTGCCAGAGCAACGCGGCGAGCAGTGTGAGGCCACCCACGGCAACCGCCACGACTTGAACTTGCGCAATGTTTGCGGCGAATTCGACGATGGTTTGCGCGACCGACGCGCCGCGCGTGATGTCGACACCGAAGAAATTGCGTATCTGCGAGTTGACAATTAACACCGCCGCGCCCGCGGTGAAACCCACGATGACAGTGTGCGAAACGAAGTTAATCAGCTTGCCGGCCCGCGCCAGCGCAAGCAACAACTGCCACACGCCGACCATAAACGCGAGCGTGATAACGAGCTGCACGTAACGCGCAGATTCTGGCTGCGCCAGCGGCGCCATGACCGCGAGCACGGTGAGTGAGATGGCGTTGGCCGGGCCGGTCACCATCACGCGTGATGAGCCGAAGAGGGCGGCAATGATGCACGGAACCATCGCCGAGTAAAGGCCGTACGCGGGCGGCATGCCAGCGAGCGTGGCAAACGCAACGCCTTGCGGCAACACGACGATGGCACCCGTTAGTCCGGCCAGGATATCGTGGCGCAGCACCGCACGGTCACGCAGAAGCGGCCACCAAACAAGGAACGGCAAGTAGCGCGCGAGTTGTCCCCTCTCCTGTCGCGGGAGACGGCTAGGGTGAGGGGGACGTTGCATGAGCTGTCAAGTCACGAAGGCTAAACACACTGCTGCCCATGGTAGAGCCGCACGACGTGCTCAGCTTCTGCAAAAAAAAGCCACCGTTCGACCAGCAAACCGAGGAGGCAAATGATCGACGCCGTCCACAACCATCCGGTGAAATAGCACAGCATCATCGGAAGTACGAATGCGCAAATAATGGCGATCCATCGCAGCAGGCGCGCCTTCGCGCGCGCCACCGAAAATCCGAATTCATTGGTCAAGAACGTGCCGTGCGAATGACCCGCATCAAGCAGTCGCACCTTGCCGTGCTTAAAGCCCAGCGCGTCGTTGATGCTGTGTTGCTGGCGCGGATGCTTGAGCAGGTAGGCCAGGTACAAGACGAGGCCTGCAGCCAGCAGCATGATCGCGACCATCGGCTTGCCGACCGGCCCGATCTCAGCAGGACGCAGCGACAGCACAGCCGGCAAAAGCACCGCGCCGCTCATCAGCCCAAACAGCACATACTTGGTGGGCGTCATCCAGGTGTTCCAGCGCGGAATGGTTTTCAGGGACCCGTAAATCATTCCCGTGCAATAAAGCACCGCGACGGCGTCTGCAACCAACAACCACAGCGTCACGGGTGTCACCTGCGGCAGTCCCGATTGCAACGCGTAAAGGTGTAGCGCAGCGAGGGGATAAAGCACCAGCGCGAGCAGTCCCTCGCGCGCGAGCCATGACGTGCGGATACGCGTGAGTGCGTAAATTGCGTTCTTGCGATTGGCCAGATGCAGCGTCGACGCGACAAGCCCCGCCGTGATCAAAATCGCTGCGATGGCGGCACCTTTGTAAAGCGTGGTCGCATCCATCCGGATGTGATCAGCCATGAGGGAGGCGATCAGCAACCACACGAGAAGGCCTAATCCTGCGCCAGAGGACACCGTAAAAAAGATAACGGAGAGTGCGGGTTTCACAGCTGAATCAAGCGATTCACAAACGCCTTCGCCTTGTCGCTCAGACCCTGGCGTAATGGCAGTTCGATCTTTACTTCTACGGGTTTGCGCGGCGACAGATACGCATTGGTGGGCTTATAGCCGAGATCATCCAGCATTGACTGCCTGCCGCGCGACGATGCGAGCAGCGAAACGCTCGACTGCGGATTATCGTAGTCGCCGAAATGGCGCGCGTGGGTCGGGCAGGCCAGAACGCAGGCGGGCTGGCGATCTGCTTCCGGTAGTTGTTGGTCGTAAATCCGGTCGACGCACAACGTGCATTTTTTCATCACACCGTGATCCTGATCCAGTTCGCGTGCACCGTACGGACAGGCCCACGCGCAATAGTTGCAGCCCATGCAGCGGCTCGGGTCGACCAGCACGATACCGTCCTCCGCGCGCTTGTAACTCGCGCCGGTTGGACAAACCGTGACGCAATGTGCTTCTTCGCAGTGCATGCAGCTCATTGGTACGTTTATTGTTTTCGATAGCGGTTGCTGCGTCGCGGTTTCTGCATGCGAAGCGCAGCGATGTGGCGAGTACGTCGGATCGCCTTCGATCTCGTAGTGACGAATGCGGTTGTACCAGGTGCCGCTGGGCGCTTTGCCCCAAGCGTCGTAATCCGGCGCGCCGCCCATGAGCGACTGCCCGTTCCATTCCTTGCACGCAACGGCGCAGGCGTGGCAGCCGACGCAGGTGTCGAGGTCGATGGCTAGACCTAGGCGCACGTCGCCGCTCCGCTGGTCGTCATGCCTTCGCTCCAAACTCAAGCTTCGGCCAAACGCCCGCTTCGTCTGCTTTGCGGATGCGAACGCGCAGGTCATACCACGCGGCTTGGCCGGTAATGGGGTCGCTGTTTGACAGACGCTCACCCGACGAAGCGCGCACGCTTTCGGAAATCAAGTGATTGAGCAGGAAACCCACGGTTGCCTCCGATGCATCCTTTGCCAGCCCCCAGGCTTCACTCATCTTGCCAATCGCGTTCCACGTCCACACGGTGTTGGCCTCCACGCCTTCCATGGTTTTCATCTGGCAACGAATCTTGCCGTGCGCCGATTCGACCCACACCCAATCGAGATCGTGAAGCCCCAGTTCACGCGCTTTGCTCGTCGCAACGTACAGGTAATTCTGCGCAATGATTTGCCGCAGCCACGCGTTTTGGGAATCCCAGGAGTGATACATCATCATGGGGCGCTGGGTGATGGCGTGCAGGGGAAATTCGACGTTGGACATAGGGTGCGCTTCGCGCACCATCGCCATCGTGCCCACGTTGGTTCCGTTGAGTCGGGGGGTGGTGCGCGGAGCGCACCCTATATGTTCTGTCGAATACCACATCGGCAACGGGTCAAAATATTCCGTCAGTCTCGCCTTATCAACTTCACGTGTCGGCTGTGGCCCGGCATACAAACCCTGTCCCGCGAGGCGAAATTTTTGCAGCGGTTCGCTGTAGAGCTGCGCAATGATCGGCTCTGCTTTGGGAATGAACGCGGCGTCCGCTGCAGCCTGCAAATAATCGCGATTCACACCGCGCATCCAGCGTTGATTTTCTGGCCAGTGATGCGCAAAAAAACTCTCGGCTTTGATGTAGTCCTGCCACTGATTTTTGTTGGGCTCGCCGCGTAGTGATTTCTCGCCATTCTTGCCGCGAAAGCCACCGAGAAATCCAATGCCCGGCGCGCGCTCGTAGTTCACGATAAAGTCGGTGTAGCCGTCGAATTTGCGCGCGCCTTCGGAGTTGACGAAGGCGGGAAATTTGAGTCGTGTCGCAAGTTCAACGAGCACATCCTGCCAAGGCCGCACGTCGCGGTCGAGTGGCAAAATCGGATGACGAATCGCGTCGGCTGCCGCATCAGGTTCGCTGATCGGGCGGTCGAGGAAACTGATGGCGTCGTAGCGTTCGAGATAGGTCGTATCTGGCAATACGAGGTCAGCGAAGCGCACCATCTCCGAATCAAACGCATCAGCAACCACAAGGAAGGGAATCTTGTGATTGCCCGCTTCGTCCTTTGCCTTCAACATACTTTGCGTCTCAGCAGTGTTCATCGCGCTGTTCCATGCCATGTTCGCCATGAACAAAATCAGCGTGTCGATTTCGTACGGATCGCCTTCAACGGCGTTCTTGATTACAGCGTGCATCATGCCGTGCGTAGCGAGCGGTGCTTCCCATGAATACGCTTTGTCGAGACGCAGCGCGTTGCCGTGTGCGTCGAGCGCGAGCTCTTCGGGACGAGTGGGAAAACCGAGGGGCGTTTTTGACAGTGCGGTGTTCGGTGCGTTGATCAAACTCGCATCGTTTTCCGGCAATTGCGCGGGCGGGATCGGGCGCGGAAACGGCGCTTTTGAACGAAAATTTCCGGGCCCGTCGAGGGCTCCGATCAGCATTTGAATCAGGTGCAGCGAACGACAGGTCTGGAATCCGTTGGCATGCGCTGAAATGCCGCGCATGGCATAAAACGCAACCGGGCGACCGACGACAGTGTCGTGTGTGTTGCCGTAGATATCAGTCCACGCGCACGGCAGCTCGATAGCTTCTTTAAACGCGATCTGCGCGATTTCGGCAGCGATGCGGCGAATTTGTTCGGCGGCAACGCCGCAGCGAGCGGCAACGGTTTCCGGGGCGTATTCCTGCGCGGAATAACGAGCGAGGATAAGCGACATGACCGTGCGCACCGGAACCGTTTCGCTCCCTCCTCCGGCGGGGACGAAACCCAGCCAAACCAATGCCGGTGCCACACCCTTTTCCATGCGCTGTGCCGACTGCGTTTGCTGGTCCCACACCAGCGGCTTGCCTTCAGTATCGCGCAGAAACAATCCATCCTGCGAAGTCCCCGGTGCATCGATCACCAGCCACGGCGCGTTGGTGTACTTCACCAGATAGTCGTGATCGATCCATTCGTGACGGACAAGTTCATGGACGATGGCTAACGCAAACAGGCCATCGGTGCCAGGACGGATCGGCACCCATTCATCGGCGATGGCGCTATAGCCGGTGCGTACCGGGTTCACTGAAACGAACTTCGCACCGCGTGATTTAAGCTTATCGAGGCCAATCTTGATCGGATTCGATGAGTGATCTTCGGCCACGCCCCACAGTACAAAATATTTCGCCCGGTCCCAGTCCGGTGAGCCGAATTCCCAGAACGAATAGCCGATCGAATAGAGCCCGGCCGCGGCCATGTTCACTGAGCAAAATCCGCCGTGGGCCGCCCAGTTCGGCGTGCCAAATTGCTGCGCCCACAGCCCCGTGAGCGCTTGCATCTGGTCGCGACCCGTGAAGAACGCGAGCTTTTTTGGATCGGTGGCGCGAATGTGAGCGAGGCGCCTGGTCAGCAGCTCCAGCGCGTCGTCCCACGAAATTGGGTCAAAGATCCCGTCGCCGCGTTCGCTGCCGGGACGGCGGATCATCGGGTGTTGCAGCTTCGCTTTTGAGTACTGCTTCATGATGCCCGCGCTGCCCTTGGCGCAGAGCACGCCCTGGTTCACGAGGTGATTGCGGTTGCCCTGAATGAAGCGGATGTGCGGCTTGCCGTCCTTTTCCTCAGTCGTCACATTGATGCCGCAACGGCACGCGCACATGTAGCAGGTGGTGTGATGCACCGTTTGTTTGCTGCGGTCTTCAAACAGGATCGGGCGTTCGCCCGCAGCGGTTAATGGAACGGTGAGCGAACAGGTGGAGGCAGGCAAAACGGTAGTCAAACGTGGTCGAGCACGGCGCAATAGGCGAACCCCTATATTTTGCCGCAGTCATTCATATGAGTAGGCCCGACACTACTGTAGGTGAAACCCGGCGTGTCGAAATGATCGATTTACGTTCGCTGGTGTCCGGTTCAAACGCACTGAACTGCTTTGCCGGGTCAGGGCTACCACGCAGGATTGATGCCTGCAGCTACTCATCCGTCGATACGTTTCTGCGCATAACGTCAACGCTTGAACGATGGGAGGCCAACCCTTACGTCGAGCGGGATGCAGGTCGCGTACAGTTCACGTTTCAGTGCCGGAGCGATAATCCATGATCAAAGCAATCGTCTTCGACGCCTACGGCACTCTGTTCGATGTCTACTCGATCAGCTCGCTCGCGGAGCACCTTTATCCCGGCCACGGCGCGGCCATTGCAACCCTCTGGCGCGACAAACAAATCGAATACACGCGGCTGATCAGCCTGTCCGATCCAACCGCAACGGCGGACGGTGCGGGCAGTCGCTACTACCAATCGTTCTGGGATATCACGCGACTGTCGCTCGCCTACACGCTGTCGCGCCTTAAGCTCGACGCCGCGCCAGCGACAGAGGCAGCACTGATGCAGCAATACGCGAAACTCTCGCCGTTCCCCGAAAACATCGGCGTCTTGCAAGCGCTAAAAGCCATGGGCATGGCCACTGCCATCCTCTCCAACGGCAGCCGCGAAATGCTCGATTCAGCGGTGGCGAGCGCTGGCATGAGGGGCCTGCTCAATCACGTCATTTCAGTCGATGAAGTACGTCAATTCAAAACCAGCCCAGCCAGCTACGCGCTGGTCAGCAAATACTTCCCCGTGCGGGCCAACGAAATCCTCTTCGTGTCGAGCAACGCATGGGACGCACTCGGCGCAACGTGGTTCGGCTTCGCAACACTTTGGGTGAATCGACAGGGACTGCCGGGAGAGACGATTGGGCCTGCGCCGGATTACACGGGTGCGGATTTGACGCAGGTTTTGCGCGTGTTGCCGCAAAATGCATCTTGATCAGAGCGTAACAAACGCATACTTCATCTGCGCTGCCGTGCGGGTTGATGCCCCGTCTGCGTAGTTCGACTGAGCTTGCTGCGTAGCCGTCCGAATGGTCACCGCCCGCGTAAAAACCTACAGTGCTCCCTATCGCGCATCGCGTTGATCGCGCGGCAAACCAGGGCGAACTTTAATGCAACAATTCAGCAAAATTTCCATCGCAATGAGCGTCGCTGCGGCGCTTGTCGCAAACGCGCAAACGTCAACCGCAGCCGTTCGCACGGAGCGCAACATTTCGCTCGCCCTGGCCAACGAAATCGCAGGCGCGACGGTCGCCGCGTACAGCGCCAATGGCTACGCGGTGGCAGCAACCGTAGTTGATCGCGCGTGCGGCGTGCGTGCTGTGCAACGTGCGGACAACGCGGGGCCGCACACGCTCGCTGCGAGCCAGCAAAAAGCGTTCACCTCCGCCCCGGCCAAAAACACCACGCTCGCCATGCAGGACGGCTCGCAAAAGAACCCGGCAGCGGCAACCTCGTCTACAGGGCACCTCTAAAAATTCATTTTTTGGGGATGCAGTGTTAGGCGCGGGGCGCGCAGCAACTGGAATGTACGCGCAGGTCACATGAGGATTGCGAGCACCCCGTAACGACACAATGCGCCCCACAAATGAATTTTTAGAGGTGCCCTACATTCCCGGCTTCTTGCTGGTCGTTGGTGGCGTGCCAATCAAAGTGGGTAACGAACTGATTGGCGCGGTCGGCGTAGGCGGCGCACCGGGCGGCCATCTTGACGAGCAGTGCGCAATGGTCGCGCTCGACAAAGTTAAAGATCAACTCAAGTAAAACGGAGTACATCAGCATGAACCTGCGCCAAACTTCGCTCGCGCTCGCCACGGTCATTGGCCTCGCCATTTGCGCTGTGCCAACGCAGGCGCAGGTTGCGCCCGACGCGACGGAAATCGCGCGCTACTCCGGCCTGCATGCCGCCGCACATCGTGGCGACGTGGCGGCGATTGAGAAACTCGTCGTCAGCAAAGCCGACGTCAATGCGCGCGATGGCTACGGTCGCACGCCGCCGCATGTCGCCGCTTTCGCCAAACAGCGCGACGCTATTCGCGCGCTGGGAAAAGCGGGTGCGAATCTCGGCCTGCTTGAGCGCGACATTTACGACGCCGTCACCATCGTATCGGTTGCTGACGACGAAGAAACCTTGCGCAGTTTGCTGGCGCTCGGGGCCAGCGCCAAGCTCACGACCAGCCGCTACGACGGCACCGCGTTGATCGCCGCCGCGCATCTCGGGCATGACGGCGTGGTCAGGCAACTCATCAACGCCGGCGCGCCACTCGATCACGTCAACAACCTGCACTGGACAGCGGTGATCGAATGCATCGTGCTTGGCAACGGCGGCGCGCGACATCAGGCCACGTTGAAGGCGCTGATTGACGCCAAAGCCAATCTACAGCTCACCGACCGGCAAGGCAACACGCCGCTCGCGCTGGCCAAATCGCGCGGCTATCGCGAGATGGTGGCGATGCTGGAAACGGCGGGCGGAAAATGACACTTCAACTGAATTTTCAACGCGCCCGCTGGCGATCAACTTTTCGCTGCAAGCGCCGTTTAATACGGGTATAGCCTGTAAAAAAGCACGAAGTTGATAAATGACATATTTAACGCCTAAACCCATATTTAATAAGGCTTACGTAAAAAAGCTGCTGACCCATGTGACAATCTTCAGATGACCATTCGCTTGCGCCACAGCCTGCCCTGGATCGCCGCGTGGCTGGCGCTCGCCGCCACTGGCGCGGTATGGTTCGCGCGCAGCGAACTCGCCAATTTGCACGAATCCTTCGAGGTGGACGCGCGCATCATGCACCGCCTGCTGAGCCAGCGCGCGTCGCGACACGACGCCGTGCTCGCCACGCTCGGGTTGCTGCAATCGCAAAATACCGACGCTGAACGCGAGCGTCGTTTGTCGTCGGTTTATCCGCAAGTGATCGCCGTGGAAAAGCACGCGTCGGGGACGCCGTGGCCGGACAACGCCAACGCCAACGCCAACGCCGCAGCCCTCATCGCAGCCGAGGAAATATCACTCACCGCGTCCCGTCCAGCACTAGGAGTCTGTCGGGTTTGAAAAGCATCGGCTGCAAATCCGACAGACTCCTAGGCCTCGGCTTGAGCGTGCGCGAATCGCTGGTCACCCACATGGATGGCCACATCAGCGCGCAGAATCGCTCACCGCGCGGCGCAGAATTCATCGCGTGCTCGACACGCTGGTGCGCGAAGGCGTGGACCAGCCCATCATCATGCTCACCGGCCACCGCACGGTGGAAATGTGCCGCCGCGCGTTCAAATCTGGCGCCGCCGAATTCCTAGAAAGCCCGTCGACGATGAAGCGCTGCTGGAGGCCCTGCAAAACGCCGTGCGCCAACACGTACGCTCGCGCGAACGCAACAATGCCCACCGCGAATCCCGCGATCGCTACGCCTGCTATCAGAACGGGAACGCGAAGTGCTCGGCCTCATCGTCGCTGGTCTGACCAACAAGGAAATGGGCCGCGCATTCACACTGTCGCCGCGCACCGTCGAGACGCATCGCGCGAATTTGTTTGTGAAGCTGGAGGTGGAATCGCTCGCCGTTTTGATTCGGCGTTTTGCAGGGTTGGCGGACGAGTGAGCGTTATAGCCGTCATCCGGGCGGGGCCTCCGCGAGAGGGGAGTGTTGATGACGCCTCAGTGCATGAAGATTGCCGACGCCGCGACAGCAGAACTCCGAGTGTTCAGCGACTAACAGCTAAATCGCAAACGCCTTGTTTTAATTGGGCCTAAGACAACAAAAGCTTAAAGTCGATAAATGACCAAAAATGCATATAAACCGCAGTCAAACAGGGCTTTCAGCAAAAAGCTATTGGCTCATCACGACGCTTCCGTTCACCGTTAAAGTGAGCGTCACCTTGCCGCCCTTGATCGCCATCGGTTCGGCGTCAGCAGCTGAAACCGCTGCGCCGCGCAGGGAGAATGCTTTTGGCTGGATCGGTTGTGCGTCGCCGTTGATGCTGCCGAGATTGACCTCGCGCGATCAGCGCGCCTTCTTCACCATCGCGCAGCTCGCGCGACAGCTCGAAACCGGAACCGGAACCGACAATCATCAATTTTTGTTGCGCCAGCTTGCCTGCCAACGCGCCCAGCACGACAAAGTCTTTGCCCTTCAGGATCAATTCAACGCCCACCGTCCAGCCATCACGCTCGCCCTGGTTGCTGAAGCGCTGGCTGGTGGCGAACGTGCCGGTCTGCGCGGTGGATGCCCGCGTGGCTTTGGCTTTAGAGGTGCCCTTGAGTAAGCGCGGCGTTGATTGCCTGCTGCACTTCGCGGGTGATCGGCGCGGCGTCAATCCCGTTGGCTTCGGCTGCCAGCGTGATGACCGCGAGATCCGGGACCACCTCGGTGGCGACGGTGGCGTCAAGCGTCAGTACGTCGCGGGCGGGCATCAGGGGTGCCACCGATTGTGCGAGCGCGGCAGCGGTTATAGTGACCGAAAGTAAGCTTGCCATCAGTGCGCCGAAGCGGCTGCTACGCAGTTTCATAAAAGTCCGTTTGTCTCGATTTGATTAATGCTTGGACAATGACGAATGGTCACCCTCAAACGATACGTTCAACGGCATGGGCTGCACCTGCGGAAAAACTGGCTGCTACCTTTATACGTATGTCTCGTTTGTCGGGCTGCGCTGTACCAGCGCTTCTTCGTGGGCCGACGCATGCGTCGTGCCTTCATCAGCGCCGCACTACAGCCGCGCGTGACTTTTTTTCAGACTGAGTGATGAAATTTTTCCCCCACATGTTCAGATTGATTTTTACGTTCATGCTTGCGCTGTGGCCAGTCGCTGCGCAGACTGCGCCGTTCGTCCCGGCAAGTGACCTGACGCCGCTCGAGCGTTTGGCCAGCAAGCCGGGCGAGGCGAGCACTGCGGACCGCTCGGCGCGTGCGATGCGCGCGGCACTAAAGCTTGATCCGAAAAATGCTGATCTCGCTGCCCGCATCGCGCAGGTCTACGTGTCGCGCGCGCGTGCAGAGTCTGATCCGCGCTTTCTCGGGCAGGCGCAGTCGGCGCTCGGCGCGTGGTGGGCGCAAGAAGCGCCGCCCATTCCCATCTTGCTGCTGCGCGCGACGATTCGCCAGAGCACGCATGATTTCAGTAACGCGCGGCGTGATCTTGATCAAGCTGTGAAGCGCGAGCCGGGTAACGCGCAAGCGTGGTTGACTATGGCGACCGTGCAGCAGGTTACCGGCGATTTGAAGAGCGCGACGGAAAGCTGTCGCAGGGTGGTGCCGCTCGCGCCGCCGCTTATTGGTATCACCTGCATGGCGGGTATTGATGGTGCCGAAGGGCGCGCAGCAGAGGCGTACGACGCGTTGAGCGCGGCGCTGATTGCGTCGAATGCCGCCGGCCGCGACTCAGTCGGTGTGCGCATCTGGGCACTCACGTTGCAGGCGGAAATCGCCGAGCGACTCAATCGTGCGACCGATGCCGAGCGCTTGTATCGAGCGAGTCTCGCCCTTGATCCGACCGATGCCTACAGCGTCGCGGCGTACTCCGATTTTTTGATGGATGCAGGTCGTGTCAACGAGGTGCTGACGCTCATCCCCGCCAGCACACGCGCCGACGTGTTGCTGCTGCGCCGCGCGATTGCTGCAAAGCTCGCCGCCACGCCTGAAGCCGCTGCGCTGGCAAAAGATTTGGGCGAACGGTTTGCTGCGTCAAAGGCGCGTGGCGACCGCGTTCACCTTCGCGAGGAGGCGCGCTACGCGCTTGTTATCAAAGCGGAGCCGACCGCAGCGCTGGCTCTGGCACGTGAAAACTGGCAGGTGCAGAAAGAGCCGCTCGATGCGCGTATTGCGCTGGAAACCGCGGTTGCTGCACGGCAACCAAAAGCGGTCGCCGACGTGTTAAGTTTTCTCGAAAGCACGCGTTTGCAGGGTGAAAGATTAGCGCAGCTCGCGGCTCAACTCAAAACTGAAGTGAAAGCGCAATGATGCGCCGCACGTTGTTTACGCTGCTGTTTTTGATCGGCGCATTTGCCGCCTCGATCGCGCATGGGCACAAGGCCAGCGACAGCTATCTCACGCTGCAGGTTGACGGCGAAAAAATCACCGGACAATGGGATGTTGCGCTGCGCGATCTCGACATCGTGCTTGATCTGGACCGCAATGCCGACGCCGTGATCGACTGGGGCGAAGTGCGCACGCGGCACGCAGAAATCGCGGCCTACGCGCTGAGCCATCTCGCGTTGAAAGCGTCCGGGCCGACCGGTGCCGCCTGTGCGCTGTCGGTCAAAGATCACCTGATTGACAACCACACCGACGGCGCCTACGCAGTGATGAAACTGGCTGGGTCTTGCCCGAGTGCAGTGACCACATTGTCGGTGAACTACAGCCTGTTATTTGAAGTGGACGCACAGCATCGCGGTCTGCTTAAGCTGACGTCGTCCAGCGCTGCTGGCTCCGGTACCGACGCCGCGCCGTTCGTGGTGAGCGCGGTGTTCCCCGCTGAAAACGCAACGCAAAGTTTCGTGCTGGTCGCCCCCAGCACGCTCTCGCAATTTGCCACCTTCGTTGCGGATGGCGCCAAACACATCGCTATCGGCTTCGATCACATTCTGTTTCTAGTGGCGCTGTTGCTGCCCGCCGTTCTGGTGCGTGGCAAAGGCACGTGGATCCCGGTGGCCGATTTGCGCACCGCATTCTGGAGCGTGTTCAAGATTGTCACCGCCTTCACCGTGGCGCATTCGATTACGCTGTCGCTGGCCGTGCTGGACGTCGTGCAGCTGCCTTCGCGCTTTGTTGAGTCCGCCATTGCCGCCTCGGTGTTAATCACCGCGCTCGACAACTTGTGGCCGTTGCTGCCGCGCAAACGCTGGCTGGTGGCGTTTACCTTTGGGCTGCTGCACGGGTTCGGTTTTGCCAGCGTGCTGGTTGATCTCAAGCTGCCTGCATCGACACTAATTCTGTCGCTATTCGGCTTCAACGTCGGCGTGGAAATCGGGCAGCTTGTGCTGGTTGCGCTTCTGGTGCCGCTGGCCTATGTGTCACGGGCGTCCTGGGGTTACACGCGCATTGTGCTGGGGGCCGGGTCGGTGGTGATCGCCGCGATTTCTCTCGGCTGGTTGCTGGAGCGCAGCCTCAATCTGCAACTGATGCCGTTTTGACGGGGCGATATTAATACCGCTTGTGCATCCTGCGCAGCGGGCGGTATGATGAAAACCAATCTTGTATGCTTTTCGTACAACGCTAGTCCACCCGTCAACGCGAGCACAACGCTGTGTCCTATTCCATCACGCCCTATTTTTGTCGCACTTTACTAGTTACGGCCCTCGCTTCTGCCTTGTCGCCTTTGACACATGCGGGCGGCGAACAAGTCGTTGAGAAGGTCGTAGTCAGCGGCAC
>JAYVNO010000069.1:0-18502 GCA_043758415.1 Burkholderiales bacterium | reverse complement strand
AAATCGGATCGACGTTGTGGCGTCAAGCGGCGGATGTACGCTGCATCGTGATCGAACCAGAAGCCGCCGTAGCGTTTCATCTCGTCAATGGCGTCATCGATCGACGTGCCGTTGAAGACGCGGTACGCCGCAACCATAACGCCCGTCCGATTCTGCCCGGAACGACAGTGCACATAAATCGGCGTCGGTTGTGTCCGGGTAATCGCGAGGAAATGCGCGACGTGTTCGTCGACTATGGTGGGTGCCAACATCGTCAAAGGCTCCCAGTCACGCACTCGAAAGTAGCCGATTTCTCGATGGCCACCTTGAGGCGCCTCCGCGTCCTGAAATGCAGCTCTGTCGTCGTGGAGCAGCTCAAGATTGACGACTGTTTTCGCCCCAAGCCGCAGCAAAGCCTCAGCTGCAACCTTGTCCGGCCTCGCGCCGCGCCAAAGTGTTTGTGCCGTAACAATGCAAGAATTCGGCACCTTCGCATCGAGCGGCGCAGCGCACACCACGGCTGTCGTCGCAATGGGTGCCTGCGCGCAAGCCATGAGCAGCGTGCTACACAGTGCAAGTCCGATCCAGTCGCAGCACGCGCGATGGTTATTACGCAATTTCATCGTGGATACATCGTATTCAGGTTTCATGTCCGATCACCTTTATAAAAAGTGCGTTCGCGTTTGGTCGCGTTTCTCGCAGAAATAATCCGGATCGCGCTACCCGATGCACGTTCGCGATGACAAGTCTAGGGCACCTCTAATTGAACAGCAGGTAGGCCACAGTGTCACGCAGCAACTGCACGCGCCCGCACTGGCAGCGGCTTTGCACGTGGCGAGGATAGTTCTTCACGGACTACCTGGCGAACCGCGTCAATGACTGAGCGTTGCTGAATCACCGCGAGGAGGGCGTCGTTTATCAGTGTCTGGTAATTCCCTGCGCCCGCCTGTTCAACCTGCCGTTTGAAGTGCTCGACCACAGCGTTGTCGAGGCGAATGGAGATCTTGGTCTTCCCCGGTTCCGCAGTGATCACCGGGCCACGCTTTGCGTCCGAGAAGTCGATATCGCGATAGGGTTCAGCGGCGACGTTTTTCATAATGCTTTCCTTGCGGTTTGGTCGCCTTCCACAATGAGATCAGGCGATAAATGTCAGGTTCGCGATGGGTGTAAACCACCACGAGTAACGCTCCGGTAGCGCTCATTTAAAGCGTTACGAACCGCTGCTCGTCGAAGGCGTCGGGGTCTTCGCGTGTGAGTGCGTAGTCGTCTGTCAAGACGGTCGCAGCCTCCGCGAAAGACACATTGTGTTCTCGCAGGTTTGCTTCAGCTTTCTTCGGCTGCCACTCAATATTCACGGCATCAAGTGTATGGACAAATGTCGTCCGCGTCAATTCATACTGTTGTGTAGACTGTTCCGGACATCGTGACGAGCCCGTATCGTTTGCACCCCATGATCATCATCTGCGCAGCAGCGACTGCCGCTGGGCAAAGGCAGTCACACGTTTTAGACTATCGCAAAATGCAACCGAAATGGTTGTAATCTGGTGATTCTCATGCCGACAACACTAACGCTCAAAAACATCCCCGACGCCGTTTACGCGCGTCTAAAAACCTCTGCCATTGCGCATCGGCGAAGCCTCAATAGCGAGGCTATCGTGTGTCTGGAGTCCGTGCTGCTGCCCACCAAATTGGCGCCGCGCGAACGCCTCGCGCGGGCACGCGAGCTGCGCGCCTCGCTCCCTGCAGGCAAGTTCCGCGCGCGCGACATCGACGCAGCAAAGCGGCTGGATCGCCCGTGATCGTGGTCGACTCGAATGTGGTTGCGTATCTCTATCTGCCGGGGGAGTTCACGACCGCAGCCGAAGCGCTGCTAGAGCGAGATCCTGACTGGGCTGCGCCGATCCTCTGGCGCAACGAGTTCCGAAATATTCTCGCGGGTTACATGCGGCGCAAGGCCATCACATTAGAGCAAGCTAACAGCCTGCAAAGCGAAGCCGAAAGCCTACTCGCCGGAGCGGAGTACGAGGTTGATTCGCTCGCCGTGCTTGAGCTTGTTCGCGAAAGCGATTGCTCGGCGTACGCCTGTGAATTCGTCGCGCTGGCGCTCAAGCTCAATACTCAATTAGTGACGATGGACAAGAAGCTGTTGCGGGCGTTTCCGACGCGCGCGGTGGCGTTGTCGGTTGGTTTGTAGGGCGGAACTCGAAGAGGTTCCGCCGGATGCGGTGGCTGAAGCCAATAGCTGTATTGGCTTCGCAACTACACAAGTCGGAACCGCAAGCGTTCCGACCTACGGGCTGCTCGGCGTACGACTGTGAATTCGTTGCGCTTGCGATTAAGCTCAATACTCATCTGGTGACGATGGACAAGAAGCTGTTGCGGGCGTTTCCCAAGTGCGCGCTGGCGTTGACGGTTGGTTTGTAGGGCGGAAGGCAACGCCGTTCCGCCAGACGCCGTCCTTGATGGCAACCTCTGAACGGGCTACGCGCCTGCACAAGTCGGAACCGCAAGCGTTCCGACCTACGGGCTACGGGCTCTGAAAATCTCTATTTAAATCAAACACTTGAAGAGAGTGACTTGAGAGGCGTCACTGCAGCTGCTTGCTGAGTACGACACTGCGATAGACCTTGCCAGACCATTGAACGTACCCGACGTGTGAGTAGCCAAGACCGTTGTACAAGCGGATGAGGTGATGGGCAGGTTCCGCGGTGTCCATGGCGAGCTCGCGGAAGGCATGAGACTTGGCCCAGGTCTCGCATTGATGCAACAGGGCCCGACCGATGCCCTTGCCTTGCATCGATGGTTCGACGCCGAACTGATGTATGGCGGCCACACCTTCCTTGGTGAAGTACTCGCACTCGTTCTGGGAGTACGTGGGCTTGACGACGATTGTTCCGGCGAGTGCGCCAGCCCACTCCGCCAGATAGCACTGCCCTCCGGTCAGGCGCTTGGCCGTGACCTCTGGCGTTTGGTCGACGGCGGTGTAGTTCAGCCCCATTGCTCCGAGCCTTGCGTAGGCGCGATGCAGCAGCTTGGTTAGTTCTTCGACGGAGTCTTGCGCGGCAAGTGCACGAACTGTGAGCATGTGATGTGTTTGTGACGCCTAACGTAGTATCAACATGCAACGCATCGTTAATCTGCCAAAACAGCGATATGCGAACAACGCATCGACAAAAGCGGGAGCTGGCATGAGTTGATGTCTTTTCAGCATAGCCAATGCTACCGCGTCATCGCCCACGCGACATGCTCGCGAACCATCTCGCTCGCATGTCCCGCTCGGGATTGCAGTGCAGTTTCGACCTCTGAAGTCCGCTCCGCATTCCCCAACGCCACCGCAATATTTCGAAGCCACCGCTCATACCCAATACGCCGAATCGGACTCCCTTGCAGTCGCTCTTCGAAATCCGCTTCAGTCCAAGCAAAAAGCTCAACCAGCGTTGCTGAATCCAGCCCATTTCTCGGCTCAAAATCCGGCATCGTCGCCTTGCGCGCAAACTTGTTCCACGGGCAGATGAGTTGGCAGTCGTCGCAGCCGTAGATGCGGTTGCCGATGGCTTTGCGGAACTCTATTGGGATTGTGGTTTTTAGTTCAATGGTTAAGTAGCTGATGCATTTGCGCGCGTCGAGCCGGTGCGGGCCAGTGATGGCTTTTGTGGGGCAGACGTCGATGCAGGCGGTGCAACTGCCGCAGTGGTCTTTCTGTGGCTCAGGCGTGGCTAGTTTCAGCGAGGTGTATATCTCGCCGAGGAAGAACATTGAGCCGCGTTCGCGCGAGAGAAGCAGCGTGTGTTTGCCGCGCCAGCCGAGGCCTGCCTTCACGGCCAGCGGTATTTCCATCACGGGGGCGGAGTCGGTGAAGACGCGGAATTCGTGGGGGGCGATTTCGTTGTTGATGGCAACGGCTAAGGCTTGGAGTTTGTTGCGCAAGACCTTGTGATAGTCGCGTCCGAGGGCGTAGCGCGAGATGTAGGCGCGTTGCGGGTCATTAAGCGCCGTGACTGCGTCGGAAAACTCCCCGCTCCCCTGCAGCAAATGAGTTGGGGGTGGGGAAAGAGGGGGAACGTGCGATGAGCGAGGCTCTGCGTCGTGAGCGTCACCCTCTCCCCGAGGGAGAGGGGGGGCCGAACCCGGCCAGTAATCTAGCGCCACACAAATCACACTCTGCGTGCCAGGCTGCAATTCATTGGGCTGCCATCTTTTGTCACCATGGCGGGCCATATACTCCATCTCGCCATGATGATCGGCCGCAATCCACGCCTGAAACCCCTCTGCCTCGCGCTCAAGCGCGATGTCGGCAATCCCCACCGCCGAAAAACCCATGCGCATGCCAAGCTGCACGATTCGTGCTTCGACGGTGTTATCAATCGGGGGCTTGGCGTCTGACATGGACCCGATTGTAGAAACCTCAGAATTTTTGGCGGATGAGGCGGCGACGTTGGCCTTTGCAGCGCGCTTTGCAAAATCGCTGCACGTGCCGTGTTCCGTGGCATTGATCGGTGATCTGGGCGCGGGAAAAACGACATTTGTTCGCGGCGTGCTGCGAGCGCTCGGCGTGACCGGCGCGATCAAGAGCCCGACTTATGCGCTGGTTGAAAGCTACGACACGGCTAAAGGCGACGCGCATCATCTCGATGCGTATCGCATTGAGAGCGTGGATGATTTTGAAGCGCGCGGTGGTTTTGAGTATTTTGCGACGCCATCTATCCGGTTTGTTGAGTGGCCGCAGCGGCTGGATGGGGCCGTGAGTTTTGATTGGGAGATTCGGTTTGAATTTGAAGATGACGGGCGGCGCGTGAGCGTGCAAACAGGCACGGGCAGGTGCGCATGAATCGCCGCGAAGCCCTTCGCATGCTTGCTGCGCTCGTCGCTGGCGGCACCGCCACGCTGGCTTTGGCCGCCCCGCGCGTGCTGGCCGTGCGCGCATGGCCGGGCAAAACCAGCACCCGAATCACCATTGAGTCAGACAGCGAATTGCGCTTCTTTGTGTCGTCGCTGGCCTATCCGGACCGCACCGTCGTGGACATCAGTGATGTGCAGGCAGACGCCGCGTTTCAGAAAGCATTGGAGAGCCTTAAAAACGATACCGGCGTGCTCGCTCGCGCGCGCATCGGCCAGTACCGTCCCGACACCGCGCGGCTGGTACTGGAGCTTAAGTCGCGTGCGGAAACGGCGGCATTTGCACTGCCACCCGTGGGCCAATATCGGCATCGTCTGGTGATTGACCTGATGCCGACTGACGTTGACGATCCTATCGCGACCTTTTTGGCAAAGCTTGCCGAGCGCGAAGCAACGCTCGAGCGCGCCGCCGCCGAGATTGCCACCCCGCCGCCTCCCGCTTCGACGCCGGTGAAGCCGGTCGCGCCGCCACCGATGGCGGACGTTGTGCCCAAACCGCCAAAAATTGCCGCACGCCCGCCGCTGGTGACGCACGTCAAGCCGTTCGTTGTTGTGCTTGACCCTGGCCACGGGGGCGAGGATCCCGGTGCCGTCGGTCCGGCGGGCACCTATGAAAAAGACGTGGTGCTCGCCATTGCGCGGCAGACGAAAGCGCTGCTGGAGCAGGACAACCGCGTGGTCGTATTCATGACGCGCGACGAGGATGTGTTTATCCCGCTCGGCGACCGCGTGAAAAAAGCGCGCAGCGTGAATGCAGATGTTTTCGTATCCATTCACGCTGACGCCTTCACACGGCCCGAAGCGCGCGGCTCTTCGGTGTTTGTGCTGTCCGAGCGCGGGGCCAGCAGCGCGGCGGCGAAGTGGATTGCTGACAAAGAAAATCAGTCCGATTTGATCGGTGGTGTGCGCCTGATCGGGCGCGATCGGATGCTGGCAAAAATGATTCTGGAGATGAGCCAGTCGATCACTAACGCCGAGTCATTGAAGCTGGGGCGCGGCATGATCGGGGAGCTGAAACCCGTGAACTTTATGCACAAACACGCCGTCGAGCAGGCGGGCTTTGCGGTGCTGCGCTCGCCTGACGTGCCGTCGATCCTGATCGAGACGGCGTTTATCTCGAACCCCGAGGAGGAGCGCAAACTGGCCAGCAGCAGCCACCAACTGAAATTGGCACGCGCCATTCGCAGCGGGGTGCGAAAATTTTTGGCTACACAGCAGGTTCGGGCTTGAGCAACTTCGCGCTAAATGTGCCATTGGATTTGGGCATAGAGGCCGAAAATGGCAAAAGTCGACTTGTGCCTATTTGTGCGGTTAGCCCCTTTGTAGAAACGCGTCCAGCAAAAAGTTGTAAGGTAGTTCAGTAGTATGGCATCCAGTCTTCTCGCGCTCATTGACGACATCGCAACCGTCCTCGACGACGTGGCGATCCTCACCAAAGTCGCGGCCAAAAAAACGGCTGGCGTGTTGGGCGACGACCTGGCGTTGAACGCACAACAAGTGTCGGGCGTTGCCGCCGACCGTGAATTGCCGGTGGTGTGGGCGGTGTGTAAAGGCTCGGCCCTGAACAAGGCGATTCTCGTCCCACTGGCGCTGGCGATCAGTGCGTATGCGCCCTGGGCGGTGACGCCGCTGTTGATGGTCGGCGGCGCCTTTCTTTGCTATGAAGGCTTTGAAAAGCTCGCGCACAAATTTATGCACAGCAGGGCGGAAGACGAAGCGCGTCGCCAGCAACTGGTCGCTGCGTTATCCGATCCGAAAGTCGATCTTGTCGTTTATGAAAAAGACAAGATCAAGGGCGCGATTCGTACCGATTTCATCCTCTCCGCCGAGATCATCGCAATCACATTGGGCACGGTAGCCACGTCGTCATTTCTCACGCAAGTCAGCGTGCTAACCGGCATCGCGATCATCATGACCATTGGTGTCTACGGCATCGTCGCGGGCATCGTCAAACTCGACGATTTTGGCCTGTATCTGACGCTGCGCGCTGGCGAGCACGCGCGAGTGCGGCGGGCGTTAGGTCGCGGCATTTTGCTCACCGCGCCGTATCTCATGAAACTTTTGTCTATCGCCGGGACTGCGGCGATGTTTTTAGTCGGCGGCGGCATCCTCACCCACGGCGTTCCGGTTATTCATCACTGGATCGAGGCGTTTTCGAAAAACTTGGGTTCGCCGTTTTCGGCGATCGCGCCGACACTGCTTGACGGCGTTGCGGGTATCGTGGCTGGGGCGCTTGCGCTTGCAGTTGTTATGGTCGTGAAAAAACTTCTGCCGAAGAAAAAATAGAGACGTAGGGCGGCACGCATGCGGTGCCGCCTCGTTACGCTGCCGAAGACCCATCGATCCGCTGTTTTGTCAAACCACCCCATTCGGCGGAATGGCAAGCGTTCCGTCCTACGCCGTACGCGCTGCAAGGTGTTGCGACTGATTGCTGACACGCCGCGCGCGTCTCTCTAAAATCGGGTGATGCGCTGCGCTTTTCTGCGCAACGCGCGCGGTGCATCGACTTCCCGGTAGCCCGAAAACAAAATAGAAGAAACAAGGGCTCTCATGTTCAAAAACCTCATGCTATTTCGCATTGAGCCATCGTGGTCGAAAACCACCGCGCAGATCGAGGCTGGGCTCGCGCAGATGCGCTTTCGCGAATGCAGCCCCACGCAGGAAAAATCGGTGGGCTGGTCTGAGCCGCGCGGCGTTAAACACGCCATGCTGGTTGAATCGGTCGCTGGTCAGTTGATATTGCGGCTGACGATGGAGGCCAAGGTGTTGCCCTCAAGCGTGGTCAAGCGACGCACACAAGAGCGCGTCGAAAAGCTCGAAGCAACGACAGGCCGAAAATTGAGCCGCATAGAGAAAAAAGACCTGCGCGAAGAAACGCTTTTAGATCTGCTACCCAAGGCATTCACCCGCATCTCGAACACTGCCGTGTGGATCGATCAAGCGGCGCGGCTATTGGTGATGGACGTCGCCGGCCAGACCAAGGCGGACGAGGTGGTGGCCATGCTGCTGCGCTCGCTCGACGGCCTGGTGATCACCCAAGTGCAAACCAGCAGTGCCCCCAGCGCCCAAATGGCAGCGTGGTTGCTGAGCCACGAGGCACCGGGCCGCTTCGACGTGGACCGCGAATGTGAGTTGAAAGCGACCGATGATTCGCAGGGCGTGGTGCGCTATTCAAAGCACACCCTGAACGTTGAGGAGGTGCGCAAACACATTCAAAGCGGCAAGATGGTGACCAAGCTCGCGCTGACCTGGAACGGGCGCGTCGCGTTCGTGTTGAACGATGTGCTGCAAGTCAAAAAGCTCAAATTTTTAGAGGGCGCTCTGGACAACCCGGACAGCAACGACAGCGCCGGAAAAGACGAAGACCGCTTTGACTCCGACGTGGCGATTGTTACGGGGGAATTAAGCAAGCTCATTCCAGAGTTGATTGACGCGCTGGGTGGGGAGCTAGTGATCGAATAGGAGGCAGCCACGTAGGGCGGAACGCTCGCGGTTCCGCCTTGTTCCACCGCCGAAGGCCGACGGTACGAAATATTGACAGGATCAGTGCTGCATCCAGTTGGTCTCGTGCGGTCGTCCGTCAAGATGCAACGCGGGTGTTGCAGGTGGCGTTTCGGCAACCAGCTTTCCCCTGCGAAAAACTTTGAGCCGCGTGGCACGCAGCCGTATCGCCTCAATCGGATCGCTGGCCTGCAGCAAAACGAAGCTGGCGTCGCATCCGACCTCCAGTCCGTAGGCCTCTAGGTGCATCACTTTCGCCGCATTGGTCGTCACCGCGTCAAAGCAGCGACGCATGCCGTCCTGGCTCGTCATCTGCGCAACATGCAGGCCCATGTGCGCGACTTCCAGCATGTCGCCGGAACCGAGGCTATACCACGGATCCATCACGCAGTCGTGGCCGAAGGCTACGTTGACGCCCGCGTTCATGAGTTCAGGCACGCGCGTCATGCCGCGGCGCTTTGGATAGGAATCGTGGCGGCCTTGTAGCGTGATGTTGATAAGCGGGTTGGCGACGACGCTCACGCCACTCTCGGCAATCAGCGGCAGCAGTTTGCTGACGTAATAGTTGTCCATCGAATGCATGGACGTGCAATGTGATCCGGTCACCCGGCCGTGCAGCCCGAGGCGTTGCGTTTCGTAGGCGAGTGTTTCGATGTGTCTCGATAACGGGTCATCGCTTTCGTCGCAGTGCATATCCACGAGTTTGCCGCGCTCGGCTGCGATTTCGCACAGCAATCTGACGCTCGCCGCACCTTCGCTCATCGTGCGCTCGAAATGCGGGATGCCGCCGACCACGTCAACCCCTTTGTCGAGCGCGCGTTTCAGGTTGTCAACCCCTCCCGATGATCGCAAAACGCCATCTTGCGGGAATGCCACGAGTTGTAAGTCGAGATAGAGGGCGACGCGTCGTTTGACATCAAGCAACGCATCTACTGCGAGCAAACTTGGATCGCTGGTATCGACATGTGAACGAATCGCTAGCAGCCCTTTTGCTACGGCCCAATCACAGTAGGCGAGGGCCCGTTCGACTAACGCGTCGACGGTGAGATGCGGCTTAAGCTCACCCCACAGCGCGATGCCTTCGAGCAGCGTTCCGCTCGCGTTGACGCGGGGCAGACCGTAACTCAATGTCGCATCCATGTGGAAATGTGGATCGACGAAATGCGGCGTGACGAGCAGGCCAGCGGCGTCCACAATTTGTTGTGCGGATGTCGTGGCGATGTGTGTGGCAACTTCTACGATGCGACCGCTCTGCACAGCAATGGACATACCCGTTCGTCCATCGGGGAAGTTGGCGTTGGTGACTAACAGATCAAGCATTTGCTGAGACTTCCCGCGTGGTTATTTGTAGGAGCGGCGCTGCCGCGACCCGATCTACGTCGGGCGCAGTTAGGTTGCGGCAGAGCCGCTCTTACCGCCGTGTTCGATACCAGACTATTCACCGCTCGCCCTTGCGATAAGGCTTCATCAGCGCCTGCGGATACGTGGCCTTCCGCGCGACCAGAACCAGCGCCAGAATCGACAGCACATACGGCAACATCAAGTACATCTGATACGGCAGCGCCGCGTCGCCTGCCTGTTGCAAGCGTAATTGCAGCGCGTCAAAAAACGCGAACAACAACGCACCCAGCAGCGCCTTGCCCGGTCGCCACGCCGCGAACACCACCAGCGCGACGCAAATCCAGCCACGCCCGTTGACCATGTTGAAAAAGAATGCGTTGAACGCGGATAGCGTGAGAAACGAGCCCGCAACGCCCATCAGCGCCGACCCCGCGACGATGGCGCCCGTGCGCACCCACGCGACCGACACGCCCTGACCCTCTGCCGCCTGTGGGTTCTCGCCCACCATGCGCACGGCGAGGCCGACAGGAGTGCGATAGAGCACGTAGCCGACGACAGGCACCAGTAGCAAGGCGAGCAGTGTCAACGAGGTCTGCGCGTCAAGCACGGGTAGCGGCAGCCAGTTCATGGGCGCGAAGGGTGTGATGGTAGGCGGCGTGCTGACCTTGGGAAAGCTCACGCGATAACCGTAATAACTCAATGCGGTGGCGAGCATGGTGATGCCGAGGCCGGACACATGCTGCGACAGCGCGAGCCCCACGGTTAGCCACGCATGCAGCAAGCCGAACGCGGCCCCAGTGAGCGCGGCGACGCACACGCCAATCCACAGCGGAGCGCCCGCATACACCGCGAGCCAGCCGGCGAATGCACCTGCAACCATGATGCCTTCGATGCCGAGATTGAGCACCCCTGCGCGTTCACAAAGCAGCACACCCAGCGTGCCGAGAATAAGTGGCGTGGCGATGCGCAGCACGGCCACCCAGAACGACACATTAGTGAGTACGTCGAGAATGTCGCTCACTTCAGTCGCACCCGATATTGCGTGAGCAGTGTCGCGACGAGCACCGAGAGCAGTGACGTGGCAACGATGACGTCAGCGATGTAGGTGGGCACACCGATGGCGCGACTCATGCTGTCGGCACCCACCAGCACGCCCGCGACGAACACGCTGGCTGCAAGCACGCCAATCGGGTGCAGGCCCGCCAGCATTGCGATCACGATGCCGCTATAGCCATAGCCTGGCGACATGTCGAGCGTGACGTAGCCGGTGCGGCCCGCGACCTCGATGGCACCGGCGAGGCCTGCGAGCGCGCCGGAAAGCATTGCCACCAACACCACTGTGCCGGTGACTGGCACGCCTGCGAATGCGGCGGCTCTGGCGTTGCCTCCCACCGCGCGAATGGAAAATCCGATGGTCGTGTATTTGAATACTGCCCACAACATCAATGCGAGCGTTGCTGCCCAGATCAGGCCGGTGTGAACGCGCGTTCCCTCCACAAGTTTTCTGAGTTCGAGATCGCCATTGAGCGCAACGCTCTGCGGCCAGCCCATCGCGGTTGGGTCTTTCATGGGGCCATCGAGCATGGCGGAAACGAGCAGTAACACGATGAAATTGAGTAGCAAGGTGGTGACCACTTCGTCCACACCGAGCCGTGTTTTGAGTAGTGCGGGCCCGAGCAAAAGCAAAGCACCAGCTACAGCCGCAGCGAACATCATCAAAGGAAACACAATCCACGGCGACCATTCGAGCCCAGTACCACCATGCAATCCACCGACAGCGATGGCGGCAAGCGCGCCCGCATAGAGTTGACCTTCCGCGCCGATGTTGAACAGCCTCGCTTTGAACGCAACGGTTGCTGCGAGCCCGGTAAGAATCAGCGGCGTTGCGCGGGTAAACGTTTCGCTAAGCGCGAACACCGAACCGAAGCCGCCCTGAAATAGCAGGCCATAAGTCTTGCCAACGGGCGCGCCCTCCCAGAGTACCAGCAGTGCGGTGACCAGAAGCGTTATGGCTACTGCTGCGACTGGCGCGATGACCAGCGCGACAGCAGAGGCCTCGCCACGTTTTTCTAGGCGCATGTCTTGTAGGAGCGGCTCCGCCGCAACTCCAGATTGGCGGCAGCGCGTAGGCTGGGTTGAAACCCAGCGAGCACGCTCGCCACCACAATGCTGGGTTTGCAACCCAGCCTACTTGAGCCGCTTTGGGAGCGGCCTCGCCGCGCTCGTAGGCGTGCGTCATTGGAGGTCGCGGCAGAGCCGCTCCTACAGGCGATGAATGAGCTCTCACGCACCGTTACTAACCCCCGCCATCGCCAAACTAATCGACTCGCGCGTCCACTCAGACATTGGCCGTGCCTCAGTCAATTTTCCCGAATGCATCACCGCAATTCGATCCCCCAGCGCCATCACTTCGTCAAGGTCGTCAGAAATCACGACGACTGCCGCACCGGCGTCACGTGCTGCAATCAGTTGCTGCTGCACGAACGCCACGGCGTTGATGTCCAGCCCCCAGCTCGGTTGATGCGCAACGATCAGTCGCGCTGCGGGCATGCCATCCGGTGCGAGCAGCGCACGACCGAGAATGAGCTTTTGCATGTTGCCGCCGGACAATGATCGCGCAGGCACGAGCGCACCGCCGCCACGCACATCGAAGCGCTCGATGATGCGGGTTGCATGCGCACGAGCTGCGCGTCTGCGCACCCAGAGCCACGTTGAAAATGTCGCACTGCGCAATCGTTCTGAAAGGGCGTTTTCCCACACCGGTAAATCACCGACTACGCCAACCGCGTGACGATCCTCCGGGATGCGCGCGACGCCCAGCGCTACCAATTGTTCGGGAGATGGCGGTAATGGTTTGCCCAGCAGTTGTACCGATCCGTGTCTCGCGCGCTGAGTACCGCACAGAAGCTCGGCGAGCGCTGCCTGGCCATTGCCGGACACTCCGGCGATGGCCACGATTTCGCCGCCACGCAATGTGAGGGAAACATTCTGCAAGCGTTCCCTGTTCCGCGCGTCGGTGCTTACGCCAGTGAGTACGCATAGGGCGGACGATATTCGCGGTGAGGGTCTTTTCTGCGGGGTATCAACGCCGTGGCCCACCATCCACTGTGCGAGCTGCGCGCGCGTTACGTTGGCTACCGCTGCTTGCGCCACGAGCTTGCCACTGCGCAGCACCGCAACCCGTGTTGACACACGTAATACTTCGGCCAGCTTGTGACTAATGAAAATGATGGAGAGCCCTTGCGCGACCATCTGGCCGAGGGTGTTGAAAAGCGCCTCGCTCTCCTGTGGTGTCAGAACAGCGGTTGGTTCGTCGAGAATCAGAATCCGCGCGCCGCGATACAGCGCTTTAAGAATTTCAACGCGCTGTCGTTCACCGACGGTCAGCGTACCGACACGGGCATCAGGCGAGACAGGCAGACCAAAACGGTGGGCCACGGCGCGCAACTTTTGTCGGGCGGCGCTGCGTCGTGAGAACGGTTGCCAGAGTGGCTCGGAGCCGAGCAGCACGTTATCGAGAACGCTCAGATTGTCCGCGAGCGTGAAGTGCTGATGCACCATGCCGATGCCTGCGCTTAATGCTGCCTTCGGGTTGCCCGCAGGCAGCGGATATCCGAACACTTCAATCTCGCCAGCATCAGCCACATAGTGACCGAACAGGATCGACATGAGCGTGGATTTCCCCGCGCCGTTTTCACCAAGCAGCGCGAGGACCTCGCCTGCTTTCAGATCGATGGAAATGTCGTCGTTCGCGACCAGCGCGCCGAAGCGCTTACTAATGTTGCGCAGAGAGAGGACGTTGGGGGAGGATGTCACTTGATTGAGAGCGAAGCTATTCGTTTACAAGTTAGTCCGGGTGGCACGATTAAAAAGTGAGTGATCGATACGCTCAATCCTTCAAGCTGGCGTCATTCTCGGCGTAGCCGGGAATCCAGAATGTTGGCAATCGCACTCGCACAACATGCACGACTGATTTGCCGACGTCTGGATACCCGACTGCGGCGAGTATGACGGCACTTGAGGGCACCTCTAATAATCCATTTGTGCGGCGCATTGTGTCGTCGCGCGGTGCTCGCAATCCTCATGTGACCTGCGCGTACATTCCGGTTACTGCGCTCCGGGCCGACGTTGCCAACTGCGACACTGCATCCTCAAAAATGAATTATTAGAGGTGCCCTTGAGATATTTGTCGAAGGCGGCGCAGCCGATAGTTGAGAGCTACTTCGCGGTCGACTTCGGCGTGGTGTCGTCCACTTTCACGGTGAACTTCCCGGAAAGAATGTCGGCTTGTTTCGCCGCTACTTTTTTGACAATTTCAGCAGGCACTTTGGTCGCAAATGTGCCTAGTGGCGCCAGTTCTGAGCCCTTGTATTTCATGGTTGAAAATTTGCCGTAGTCGGCGGCCACAAACTTCCCTGCCTTCACCAGCTTCAGTGCTTCATCAATGCTTGGCTCCATGTTCCATAGCGCCGACGCGACAACGGTTTCAGGATACTTGTCCTGCGTGTTGATTACGTTGCCGATAGCGAGTTTGCCTTTTTCTTTTGCTGCATCGCTTACACCGAAACGCTCAGCGTAGAGAACATCAGCGCCCTTGTCGATCATCGCGAATGTGGCTTCTTTTGCCTTCGGTGGATCGAACCAGCTATTGATAAAGCTGACCGTGAACTCGACCTTCGGATTGCTTTCCCTGGCACCTGCCATGAATGCGTGCATCAGGCGATTGACCTCCGGGATTGGGAAGCCGCCGACCATGCCGATTTTGTTCGACTTGGTCATGCTGCCGGCGATCATCCCGGACAGATAGGCAGGCTCCTGAATGTAGTTGTCGAACACACTGAAGTTTGGTGCCTGAGGCTTGCCGCTCGATCCCATGAGGAACGACACCTTCGGCGAGTCCTTGGCGACTTTACGTGCTGCGGCTTCAACCGCGAACGCTTCGCCAACGATGAGCTGGTTGCCGCCTGCAACATATTCACGCATAACCCGTTCGTAATCGGCATTCGCCACGTTTTCGGTTGCCTTGTACTCGATGTCACCACGCGCTTCGGCGGCCTTCAAAGCCTTGTGAATCCGACTCACCCACTGCTGCTCGAACGGCACCGTGTAGATCGCCGCAACCTTCAGTTTGGCTTGCGCAAACGTGAGGCCTGGCATGGCGAGCGTGGATAACGCAGCGATGGCAGCGGTGTGGATAAGAAGTTGTCGACGTGTGTTCATGCGGGGCTCCTGTGGGTTGAGTGGAAAGTTCGCGGACATTAGTAGAGACGGAGTAGGGTGGGCACCCCGTGCCCACCGAGTGATGGTGTGAAACGGGGTGGTGGGCAGGGGCTGCCCACCCTACCATTGCGCGTGCTACTTGGTACCAAAAATACGGTCACCCGCATCGCCCAGCCCCGGCAAAATGTAGCCGTGATCGTTGAGTTTGCGGTCGATAGCAGCGGTGTAGATTGCCACGTCGGGATGCGCCGCCTGCAAGGCTTTGATGCCTTCGGGACAAGTGAGCAAGCAAACAAACTTGATCGATTTCGGTCGCGTTTCCTTGATGCGCTCAACGGCAGCAATCGCGGTGTTGCCGGTAGCAAGCATCGGGTCAACCACGATCACATCGCGTTCGTGCATATCGCCGGGGAGCTTGAAGTAATACTCGATGGCGGTCAGTGTTTTTGGATCACGGTAGAGTCCGATGTGCCCAACGCGCGCACCAGGGACAACGCTCAGCATGCCTTCAAGAATGCCGGTGCCTGCGCGCAAAATAGAAACGAAAACCAGCTTTTTACCGTCGATGACTTTCGCCTTCATCGACTCCAGCGGCGTTTCGATATCGATCTCCTGCATGCCAACATCGCGTGTCACCTCGTACGCCATGAGCATCGCAAGCTCGTTGAGCAGACGGCGAAAACTATTGGTGCTCGCGTCCTTGCGCCGCATCAGTGTGAGTTTGTGCTGGACGAGGGGATGGTCGATTAGGTGGACATTGCTCATGGTTTTGTCTTGAATGGCTATTCGGAATTTGTAGG
This sequence comes from Burkholderiales bacterium, assembly GCA_043758415.1. GTDB lineage: Bacteria > Pseudomonadota > Gammaproteobacteria > Burkholderiales > Casimicrobiaceae > Casimicrobium. The sequence continues at coordinate 2,765 of JAYVNO010000069.1, read as the reverse complement.
AGCGGCTCTGCCGCGACCTTCGCTTATTGAGTGGAATCGGGTCGCGGCCGAGCCGCTCCTACAGGGCGGTGACATTGTCTAAAAAACGGTGCCATCAGAAGCAATTTTTATAGGCGGCAGACCACTGCGCAACTCTTGCGCCAGTACACGCCCTGCCGCCCATGTTCCTCCTTCAAGAACACACGCCAGCGGCATTTCTGCGTCAGTTTTGCCGAGAATTTTGCGTATGCGCGGTGCCAATTCGTCTAGCAGCGCAACAGTCAATGCGCGCCACTCGACGATGAACTCATCGCCCACTTGCCAGGTTCTTTCAAGCAGCGCACCATCCGTCGGCGCGATCACGCCCGCGTCAAGCAGTAGCCCTCCGTTGCGGTATTCAGGCAATCCGGTCAGCGCACTCAGGCCTGTTACCTTGATGCCCGCCCATTCAAACGGCTCCAGAAGGGAATACGTCAGCCATTGCGACAACTTGTGAAATGGCATCCAGCCATCACTCGCGCCAGCGCCGCGTGCGGCGCCGTGCTGCCAGCAATCCCCCAGCGACAACGGGCCGATGTGATTGGATGCGGGCCAAACGCCGGACCACGTGGCAAGCAGCAGCGAAAGGATGTCGTGTGCGGCGATGCTGCCTGAACTTTTCGTCAACACATCGAACATGCCGCCTGGGCGCGCAGCCGTTCCGAACACGCTTGGTTGCTCTGATAGTGCATCTCCAAGCCGTCGAAGTAACGTCACGCGACCATCCAGCCCAACCAGCGGATTGGATTCGCTTAACTGAAACGCTTTGCCAAGTTGCCCTGCAGTGATAGCACGAAGGCCAGCGGCATCTGCCTGAAACGGTCGATTCGCGTCTGAGGAAAAGAGCCCGCTCGCAAACGCGCGAAAGCTCGCAATACCAAGTCCTTCCGAGCGTGCAAATTGCTGGCCACTGCGTGCTTCTGCATATCGCCAATCCTGCCCTGCGCCTGCATCCAGCAGCACGCTTACGACGGTCAAGTCGATGTGGGCACGCGCGAGTTGAGCGGTGCCAACATCGCCCAGCGCGCGATCAAGCTCAGCACGCCGATCAATGCCGCCTGCTTCAAAATGCCGCCAACGGCTGTGATACGGAATAGCGCCATCGCCGTAGCGTTCCCGCGTCACGTCCGCCACGATTTGCGCCGTGCGATCCAACGCGGCGTCATCACCAATCGCAAACCAGTCGGACTCCCCTGCACGCGCCCTAGCCAGCAATGCATTTGCGCGCACACGAATGCTCAAAGTGTTGCGCAGCAGCGTTGCCGCTGCGAGGGCCGCGACTTCGGGTTCAGCCGATGCGTTCATGCGCTAAAGCCCACGTCCTTTCGCAACCTTCAATTCCTCGGCATCGGGCACCAGCCCCAGCGTGAAATAGCCCGAAGCGATCTTCGCGTCCATTTCCACCCGCGCATCGGCAGGTATCAGAGCATCCGGGATGTTGACGCGGGTGCCGATTTCGATGCCGGAGTTGGTGATCGCGTCGTACTTCATATTGCTCATGGACACGAGTCGATGAATTTTGTTCACGCCGAGCCAATGCAGCACGTCGGGCATCAGCTCCTGAAATCGCATGTCCTGCACGCCAGCCACGCATTCGGTACGTGCGAAATAATTATCTGCCGTGTCGCCGCCAACCTGACGCTTGCGCGCGTTGTAAACGAGGAATTTGGTCACCTCACCCAGCGCACGCCCTTCTTTGCGTGAATAAGCCACAAGCCCCACGCCACCGCGCTGCACGCCCTGAATGCACTCCTCGATGGCATGCGTGAGATAAGGCCGGCAGGTGCAAATGTCGGAGCCGAATACGTCTGAGCCATTGCATTCGTCGTGCACGCGCGCCGTGAGTTCGACGTCTGAATTCGCCAGATCGCGTGGATTGCCGAAGATGTAAACGGTTTGTCCACCGATGGGTGGCAGGAACACTACAAGGTCGGAGCGGGTGACCAACTCCGGATACATGCCGCCCGTTTCTTCGAACAGCACGCGGCGCAAATCCGCCTCGCTGCAACCGAAGCGCTTGGCGATGCCCGGCAGAAACCACACCGGCTCAATCGCGGCTTTGGTCACCAGTGCCGCGCCGTTTGCGGTGAGCACTTTGCCGTCGGCGTGCAAGCGCCCTTTCGCCAGCGCGTCGACTACCTCGGGCAGGATGACATGTGCCTTAGTCACTGCAATGGTCGGACGAATGTCGTAGCCCGCCTTCAGGTCGTCGGCGAAAACTGAAGAAACAGTTGCACCCCACGGGTCCAGCGATACGATACGGCCCGGCTCGCCCCATTGCGGGTACGGGCCGATTTCGTCGGTCGGGGAGGTATTGGTAAGGTCGGCGCGGTGTTCGCGGTTCAGCGCGCCAGCGGCCACCGCCAAAGCCCGGTAGACGCTGTAAGAGCCGCTGTGGGTGCCGATGACATTGCGATGCGCTCGCGTGGTCGTGGTGCCAACAACAGGGCCACGCGCAAGCGCAGTGGTGGCATCCCAATGAATCAGTCGCGCGCCGAATCCGCCAGCGTGCGAGGTCAGGCGAATGTGTGACGCAGAACTCAGCGTACTTGACGAAGTTGCGGGTCGATCAATGGAGGTTGTGTCAGTGGGCATGGATTACACGATTCGTCACGATCAATGTAATAGCTTAGCAAGAAGCATGCGCTGATGCAGCGGATATGACGTTGCATTCGATGTGCGGACAGTAATCTTGCGTATCAGGTTCGGTGATGACGCGTGGTCGATTTGTAGGAGCGGCTTGCCGC
>JAYVNO010000068.1:0-6371 GCA_043758415.1 Burkholderiales bacterium | reverse complement strand
GAGTCACTGGCCGCTGCGAAGCGCTCGCGCTGATTCGGATACATCAACGAGCGCTCACAGGGTCATTTGTATTGTTAAGTAACGTGTATTGAGGCTAGCGGGCACGATGGTGGTGGCGAGAAATGAGAGTCCTTGGCGCACCCGTACAACCTTCAACTGGACCCATCCCCCCCTATGGAGAATCCTACCCCTACCCCCACCCCCACCGCACACCAGCCCGAGCGCCCGACCCGCCCCAACACGCTGGGCATCGACGTGAGCAAAGCGCGCCTCGACTGCGCACTGTTGCGCCTCGCAGCCCCCGGCAAGCGGCTCGATAAAAGTGTGGCCAACACCCCTGCGGGCATCAAAGCCCTTCTGGCGTGGCTTGACAGCAAAGGCTGTCCTGCGGCCACCACGCGCGTCGTGCTCGAGCCGACCGGCGTTTATCACGAAACAGCGACGTGGCTTCTGCATGAGGCGGACTGCACCGTGGTGCTGGTCAACCCGGCAAGACTGAGAAGCTACGCCGGGGCCATTGGCGTGGTGAGCAAGAACGATCAGATCGATGCCGCCCTGTTGGCCCGCTACGGGGCCACGGAGCCCTTGGCGCCGTGGCGGCCGCCGTCTGAGGCCGCGCGCACCCTGAGCGCGCTCTTGGCGCGACGCGACACGCTCTGCGCTGATATTCAACGCGACGGCAATCGCCTCGAGAAGGCGCGCTGCGCGATGAACACACCGAAAGTGGTGATCGGCTCGATCACCAAGACGCTTAAATTTCTGGAGAAAGAGCTCGCCCTGCTCGACGCCCAAATCAAGCAACACATCAATGCCGATCCGACGCTTAAACACAACGACACTTTGCTTCAAAGCATTAAGGGCGTTGGCCCGCGGGTGGCGCAGCGCATGAACGCGCTCTTCAGCAGCAAAAGCTTCAAGAGCGCAGAGGCGCTGGCCGCCTACATTGGACTCAATCCGGTGCAGCATCTGTCGGGCAGCTCCGTGCGCGGGCGCACCACGCTGTCCAAACGCGGCCCCTCGATGCTGCGAAAGTTGCTCTACCTGCCCGCGGTGACGGCCAGCACCTGCAATCCGCAGGTCAAAGCGATCTACCAACGCATGCTTGCGCGCGGGGCGTGCAAGATGAGTGCACTGGGGGCGTTGATGCGAAAGCTCGCGCATCTGTGCTTTGGTGTCATCCACAGCGACAAGCCCTATGATCCGACTTGGAATCCCGACACAAAAAACCATGCGTCGCACGCGCTAAGCGCATGAAGCACCCAGTAGACTTGCCCACAGGGGCGGCCGAAAGCGCTCCCCTAAAAAGCACGTTTCGGCCGCCCCTGTGGGCAAGTCGGACGATTTGCACAAACAGAACATTTTTTGCTTGCTTTTAAAGACGGTATCTACGAAAAACTGCGCATAGGGTGCGCTCTGCGCACCACCGTTAAAAATAGTCGCCAAGGCAACGCTTGCAGCTTGCCGTGGTGCGCGTAGCGCACCCTATAAGCTATTACTTAACCCGCCGCCGGCGGCTCCCAAAGCTCAAATTTGTTGCCCTCGACGTCATATGCCCACCCAATCCGCCCCTGCTCTGACGCTTCGATGTGGTCTTCAACACGAATGTCGGCCAGTCGCAACTGATCCAGCATCTTGTCGAGATTGGCTACTTTCCAGTTGAGCATCATGAGCTGGCGTTTGGGCATGTAATCGCTCTTCTCCTCGAACACGCTCCAGTACATTTCTTCACCCGTCGTTTGCGCGAATGCGGCGCCGCCCCACTCAGTAATGTCCACGCCCAAGTGGCGGAAATACCATTTACGCAGACCCTCAGCATTTTTAGCGCGGATGAAAACGCCACCGAGGCCGATTACTTTTTCTCTGCTCATTTTTCACTCAACATTTTTTGAATTTTTCGGCCCAGCTTCAACAAATACCAGGTCAGGATCGCCGCCCCGAGCACGGCTCCAATCCACTTGGCTGGGCCCGCGAGCTTCATCGGCGTGCCCACCATCACGCCAACGACCATGCCCAGTGCGCCGCCCGACAACACGCCAGTCAGCACGCAGGCCATGTACAAAAACCAGCTCACTTGCGTGCTTTCATTTCGGAGATGGCCTTGTTCACCAACCCGTCAACGTACGCGCCATAGAAGTCGAAGTTCGCGATGCCAACAATCGGGTCGCCGAGCAGCTGCCCGTCGCCGTCAACGACCATCACGGTCGGCGCAAACGTGCCCTTGCGCTTGTGGGCGAACGCTATGTTCTCGATGCTTTTTCCATCAAAGTCGATCAAGGATTTTCCGTCGTCAATGGTGATTTGACGAAACTCCAGCGCCGCCCGCCAGCCCGCGTTGCGGAACATCGGCACGATGACCTCGCGCAGTGCGCCGCGACAGTAGTGGCAGCCGGTGAGATTAAAGAAAAGCAAGATTGGCTTTTTTGCAGCGGTGGCCGCATCGCCGTCGGCCTTAAGGTTCTTAGCGATGGGCAGGATTTTTTCCCATTCCCGGCTGCTGGGGGCCAACGCCTCGCTGGTCGCCTGCGCCTGAACCATCGTCGGCAGCGACAAAAAGCCGGATGCCATAATCACCCCTAACCAGCCTACCCACCGCGCAGCACTCGCGCAGCCCGTAACCAAAAACTTCAAGCACCGCATGAGCAAATCCCTCATCATTGCCACTCGCGAAAGCCCGTTGGCGCTGGCGCAAGCCCATCACGTTAAATCAGAATTGGAGAGTGTAATTCCCGGCCTGTCGGTTTCTCTTTTGGGCATGACCACGCGTGGCGATCAAATCCTCGACCAGCCGCTGGCCAAGATCGGCGGCAAGGGCTTGTTCATCAAAGAGCTTGAAGTCGCGCTGCAAGAACGCCGCGCCCATCTGGCCGTGCATTCTTTGAAGGATGTGCCAATGGTGTTGCCCAAGGGCTTCATCCTCGCCGCGATTTTGCCGCGAGAAGACGCACGTGATGCCTTTGTTTCGTCGAAGTACGCCACGCTCGCCGCGATGCCTGCGGGCGCGATTGTTGGCACCTCCAGCCTGCGCCGCGCAGCCGTGCTCAAGCGCGCCTATCCGACGCTCACGTATGCGCCCGTACGCGGCAACGTGAACACGCGACTGGCCAAGCTCGATGCCGGTGAATTCGACGCCATCATTCTGGCCGCTGCGGGCCTGATTCGGCTTGGCATGAGAGAGCGCATCACAATGTGCATTCCGATTGCAGAATCGCTGCCCGCGCCCGGTCAAGCCGCGCTTGGGATCGAGGTCGTTAGCGACGACGAAGACACGGCCGAGATCGTGTCCGAACTCGACCACGCCCCCACCGCGATTGCCTGCACGGCTGAGCGCATGGTGAGCCGCCTGCTGGGCGGCAGTTGTCAAATCCCGCTCGGCGCGTATGCGGATTTTGTCGATGGCGACAAGCCGCTGCGATTGCGCGCCTTCGTGTCGAATCTGGATGGCAGTGAAGTGTTGACAGCCGACGCATTCGGCACGCCGGATATGCCGGAGGCGTTGGGTGAGATCGTTGCGAAGATGCTCAAGGCGCAGGGGGCGGATCGAATTATTGCGTCGCTGAGTTGATGCAATGAACACCGACTTTCATCTCGGCGCAACGGCAACAAACAACGCTGGCCCGCTCACCGGCGTCAGCGTTCTCATCACACGCCCCGTCATGCCCGCCTCGCGCACTGCGACGCGGCTCGCGTCACTAGGCGCGACGCCGTTGGTGTTCCCAACGACCATCATCGAACCGCCCGCCGAGGTAGCGCCGCTCAACGCTGCGCTCGCCAAAATCAACGATTACTACGCAGCCATTTTTGTCAGCCCCAGCGCTGCTGAAATGACTCTGGCACCGCTCGGTTCGATCCCAAAAAAACTGCCGGCAACGTTGCACGTTTTCGCACCCGGCCCCGGCACGACTGAGGAACTGAATATTCGTGGCGTCGCCAATGTTGAAATGCCCGAAACGTCCTTCGACAGCGAAGGTCTGCTCGCATTGCCGTCGCTGCAAATGAGTGCAGTCAAAGGCAAACGCATCGTGATTTTTCGTGGCAATGATGGACGCGAATTGCTGCGAGAAGAATTGGGTAAGCGCGGCGCAACCGTCGACGCGATCACCGCCTATCACCGCCGCGCGCCGAACACGCCGCCGACGGGTTTGCTTGAGCTGCTGCGCGCAGGAAAAGTCAATGCGCTCTCCGCGATGAGCAGCGACGCAATCATTCATCTACTGCCGTTGATACCCGTCGCCGAACGCAACCGACTGCTTTTCATGTTGCCCGTCTACGCCAGCCACCAACGCATCGCAACCACTGCGCGCGAAGCGGGTTTTCGGAACGTGATCGAAACTGAAGCCGGGGATGCTGGCTTAATCACGGCATTGCTAAATAACCGTCCGTCCCTGTAGGAGCGGCTCTGCCGCGACCTTCATCCGCTCATATCCACATGGGTCGCGGCAGAGCCGCTCCTACAGCAAGCCCTGAGAAAAAATCATGTCAAAACCAGAAATAGTCAGCATCGCCCCCCTGCCCGCATTTTTCGGCAAACCGCTGCGCGAAAAATTCACCGTGCATGACTTGCATGGCGCGGCGGACAGCGAAGCGCGCCGCGCACTCATCGCAAAAATCGCGCCGACCACGCGCGGCATGGTTGCATTTGGTGGCTCGCAGCTCACGCCCGAGCAACTGGCGAAATTTCCACATTTGGAAATCATCAGCGTGATGGGCGTGGGCTACGACGGCATGCCGCTCGCCGTCTGCGCCGACGGCAAAGTCAAGGTCACCAATACGCCGGATGTGCTCAACGACGAGGTGGCGGACACCGCAGTGGCGCTCGTGCAGATGACGTGTCGCCAGTTTGTGGCGTCGCAGAAATTTGTCGAAGGCGGCGAATGGCTCAAGGGCCAATATCCGCTAACTCACTCGATCTGGGGCAAGACGGTGGGCATCATCGGCCTCGGTCGCATTGGCAAAGAAATCGCCAATCGCCTGCTCGCCCACAAGATGAAAATCGCCTATTTCGGTCGCAGCAAACAGGACGTGCCGTATCAGTTTTACGGAAATCTGATCGAGATGGCGGGCGACGTGGATGTGCTCATCGCGATCACGCCCGGCGGCGCGGCGACCAAGCATCTGGTCAACGCCGCAGTGCTCGAAGCGCTCGGCCCCACCGGCTATTTCATCAACGTAGCGCGTGGTTCGGTGGTCGATGAAGTCGCGCTGGTCGCCGCCATCGAAAACGGCACGATTGCAGGCGCGGGCCTCGACGTGTTCGACGCCGAACCGAAGGTGCCAGCGGCGCTGTTCAACCGCCGCAACGTCGTGCTGCTGCCGCACATCGCCAGCGCCACTCAAGAAACCCGGCAAGCCATGGCCGACCTCGCCGTCGAAAATCTGGCGCTGCATTTCGCAGGCAAACCGGTCGCAACGCTGGTGCCGGAGTTGGTGGGGAAAGTGGCGGCCTGACGGATACCGTAGGCCTCGTTTTGTTCCCTCTCCCCTCGCGGGAGAGGGTTAGAGCCTGCCCCGGCGAAGGCCGGGGGTGAGGGGCGTCAATGACGCGAACCATTTGCGATGGGCAATTTCTTCGCGTTGCGAGGTACGGTTTTTCTTGTAACGCCTTATTGCATTGGGGCTGAAGGCGGTATTTGACTGTTATCGACTTTAGGCTGTTTATGGTTCTACGCCCAATTGGAATGAGGCTTTGGTTGAAAAGTTGCTGCAACCGAACTTGCTCTTTGCGGAGTGGGTTCATCTGCCACGATCCCGCTCATGCCGCGGGGGCAGTCACCTTTCTTGCGTCGCCAAGAAAGGTAACGCAAAGAAGGCGACCCCGACGATTGGCCGATTCCTGCGATGCTCAGAAAAAAGCGGAACGGCCCGAACTCGCTACGCTCAGACAGCGGGCCGTTCTGATCGCTTTTTTCTTCCGCTTCTCGGGGCCAATCAACGGGGACCCGTCGAGCCGATATTTGATCGCTTCGCGATGAGGACTACGAGAACCTGAATACAGACATCCGGGGCGTGTCGTGCACGTTGTTATATCCACGAAATCACGCTAAAAAAAAATATTGATGCCGGATCAGTGGTTTACAAAGCAAACCAGCAAATTATGTTTTGCGCGATTAAAAAGTTATACGCGCGACACGTCCACAAAACACGTTAGCCACCTCACCATGCGCGATATCAAGCTTCCTGTTCGCTACAAGGTGGATCTCCCCCGTTTCAACGGAGCGTTTGAGGCTAGAGAAACTCTAGCCAATTACAACGATACCATCACCTCCAAAGCAGGGTTATCCACGGGGCTTGGCGGTGGACAAGTTAGCGCGCCCTCGTGAGCGCATGGGGGAACTTGTCCACGGCCTGGCCCGGTGGGTAACCCGTCATAGTGG
>JAYVNO010000067.1:0-18826 GCA_043758415.1 Burkholderiales bacterium | reverse complement strand
GGCACCTCTAATAATTCATTTTTGGGGATGCAGTGTTAGGAGCCCGGAGCGCAGCAACCGGAGCGTACGCCCTGGTACGTGAGGATTGCGAGCACCGCGCGACGACACAATGCGCCGCACAAATGAATTATTAGAGGTGCCCTACAACCCTACAAACCGTTGACGTTTCTCCTACAAAGGTGGTGATCGCTGCAAGTGCTGCGCAATCCGCCATAGCCCGCGCGTGGTGACCTGCCCGGCATTCAAAACCTCGCAAGCAACGCCGAAGGCGCGAGTGGCCCGTTCATACCAGGGCACAAGCGCGTCGCTGGCAACCAGCACCACGCCGCGCGTTTCTGGGTACATGGCAAGTGCCGCGCTGATCTCACAGCCGAGCAGCCAGCCTGCGAGAGCCGTGCTGACGAACGCCTCACTGCGCTCACCCGTGACCACTGCCGCACGCAACACGAACAGGTCATGCAACCATGACGCTGCACCCGCGCGGGCGTAGTGCAAGCCCATCTCGAACGCGTTGCTGTCGTCATGATCGGGGGCCGTTTTGATCAGCGCGCCGACCGAGCTATGTTCGCGGATCAACGCGTTCATCTCGCCCGTGTAAAACGTCGCAAAGCTTTCAACGCGTCCGCCTTTCATCTGCACCCATTTGCAATGCGTGCCAGGAATTACGACGACGCCATCGGCAACACCCGAGCCGAGGAGCTGCGTCTCCTCGCCGCGCATGACGTCGGGTTCATGGGTTTTCAGGCCGGGGATGATGTTGAGCGTGCGACCGAGCGACGTTTCGACGCGGACGACTTGGGCTGCGAGTGCTGCGATCTCTGAATCGTCGCCCATGGCGAGCGCCGCGCCCGTTGCGACATAACCCGCGTCGCGCCACCCCGATTTCGCGCCGACCATGCCACAGGCGATAAGCACTGCGGTCGGGCTTTGTCGCGCCCACGAACCCACCAACGCGGTCAGCGCATCGTCAAACTGTTGCACACCGTTAAGGGTGAGCGCGCCCGCACTCGAATGCGCACACTCCACGATTTCGCCACGCGCGTCGAATGCATACGCGCGAACGTTGGTTGAGCCCCAGTCCAACCCGATAAGCGCGATCAACGCGGTCACGTTCTCCAGCGCTCGGCGGCGGCATCATCGCTGGCACGCGCATCAACCCAGCGCTCGCCCAGGGGCGTGGCTTCGCGCTTCCAGAACGGCGCTTTGGTCTTCAAAAAATCCATGATGAATTCGCACGCCGCGAAGGCGTCGCCGCGATGGGCGCTGGTCACGGCGACAAACACGATTTGATCCAGCGGTTTGAGTTCGCCGACACGATGAATGATCAGCGTGTCAAAAATGTCCCAGCGCGCATGCGCTTGCGCTGCGATTTTTTCCAGCTCGCGCTCGGTCATACCGGGGTAGTGTTCGAGATACATCAGGCCGACCGAATCGCCGTTGTTCATATCACGAACGCAACCCATGAAGCTGGCGACGGCGCCGACCGCAGAATTGCCCATGCGCAGCGCATGGATTTCTGCGCCGACGTCGAAATCCTGCGCCTGAACGCGAACCAAGCTTGTCACGCTAGCCGCCTGTGACCGGCGGAAAGATGGCGACCTCATCGCCCGCCTTGACCGGATGATCGAGGGACACCACGTCCTGATTCACCGCGACCCTGAAAGCGCGTGTCGGGGCCAGTTCCTCGGCAAACGCGCCGCCCCGTTCGCGTAATTGGTCCAGCAGTCTGGCAACGGTGGTGGCGCTCGGTGCCAGTGCGAACACCTCGCGAGAAACGCCGAAGCGTTCACGCAGGCGCGCCAGAAAAACTAATTGAATCGTCATGCCGCAATTCTAGGAAGGTCAGAAAAAATCAATAGCTTTTTCGTCAATTCGTTATTTTATGAGGGCTTAGCGCTATAAAAAGTCATATGTCGACAAATGGCTAAATATCAGTCTATGCCCAATTAAAATAAGGCTTTTAGCGAAAAGCTGTTTAACTGATACCGGCAAAAAAGGCGACCGCAGTCGCCATTGTGTTTATATCGCCGAATCCGCTATGACGGCTAGAACGACCAGCGAATACCGAGGTTCACTGCATCGGGATCGATGTCGGTGCGCAGGCGATCAACGCCGAAGCGGGTGCCGCGCGTGACTTCCAGCTTGAGGCCGAGGCTCTGCGTGAAGTCGTAGCGCATACCGATGCCGTACGACAAGGCGGTGCGATCCTGAGCGGACAACGCCGACGATGCCCATTCAGGCGTCACGCGGTTGTCAGTGCGGCCGACGCCGACCTTGCCGAACACGGAGAACGCATTGCGCCAGTTGAATGCGGAAACTACGTCCACATTGACGTTCGCGCGCGGCTCGGACCAGCGCATGCCGTCAAATTTGAGCCCCACGCTGGAGCTAATCAGGGACGAATTGCGCTCGGTATTAACCGCCGCGCCGACCGCAAAACCGCTCGAGAACTGGTAGCCGCTGAACGCGGTGTTGCTCAATTCGCCCGCACGAGAAAATTCCAGCGCCTGACCCAATTTGAGGCCCGGCGCCGAAAACGACCATGCTTTTTCACTCGCGCCAAAACGAACGCCAGAGAAATAGCCACCCTCTTGTGCGCTCGCTGACGTCACCGCAAACAACAAAACAGCCGCCAGCACATGGGCGAGCGTTGGTGACATTCTTGAAAGAACACGTTGCATGACTCAATGTTCCTCTTGAAACCGGGGGCTGTCAATCAGCGGCGAGCCCTTCGGGGCAGGTTCAGACAAATGATAAGGCGACTGTTGCGCCGCACCCACGCACCGCCAAATCAATCCAGGTAGAACGCACAACTCTGGTGCAGCGCGAATTCGGCGATGTCCGCCACTTGGGCTAGACCGAAGCGGGTGAAACTTGGTTCCTGCGCCTCATTCGGAAGCGGGTCGTCGGTGGCCAGCGCCACGATGTTCGTATCACCGGGAAAAAGCAGCGCTTTGCCGAGCTCAGCGCGCCAGACCTCAAGTTTCGGAATCGATTCGCGCTTGTAGCCTTCGACCAGCACCAGGTCGCACGCGCTGAACTGGGCGATGGCCTGCCTTAGGGTCAGCTCAGGCCCGCCACGCAGTTCGTGCATCAGCGCCCAGCGATTGGCGCTCGACACCAGCACCTCGGACGCACCGGCGGTTCGATGTCGATACGAATCCTTGCCCGGCTGGTCAACGTCGAATTCATGATGCGCATGCTTAATCAACGAAACGCGCAATCCGCGCTTGCACAGGTGCGCAATCACGCGCTCAATAAGCGTCGTTTTTCCGCTGCCGGACCAGCCGGCAAAACCAAAAACTTTTCGCGCGTTCTGCGTCACACGTCGCTCTTATTGGTTCTTGAAATCCGGCTTGCGCTTTTCGACGAACGCGCGCATGCCTTCCTTTTGATCGTCCAGCGCGAACGTCGCATGAAATTCGCGGCGCTCAAACAACAGGCCTTGCGATAAAGTCGTCTCGAAAGCTGCGTTGATCGTTTCCTTGACTTTCATCACCGCTGGCAGCGAAAAACTCGCGATCTTGCCAGCGGTGGCGAGAACCTCTTGCATTAATTTGTCAGCGGGCACCACACGCGCCACCAGCCCCGCTGTTTCGGCTTCCTGTGCGGTGATGAAGCGCCCGGTCAAGCACCATTCCATCGCCTTGGCCTTACCCACTGCGCGCGGCAAACGTTGCGTTCCGCCGAGGCCGGGAATCGTACCGATGGTGATTTCCGGCTGGCCGAATTTCGCGTTATCCGCAGCAATGATGATGTCGCACATCATGGCGAACTCGCAACCGCCACCGAGCGCGTAGCCCGACACTGCGGCGATCAGCGGCTTCCTGACGCTCCGCGCAGCTTCCCAATGCTTGGTGATGTAGTTGTCGTTGTAAACCTTGCCGTAACTCCAGTCGGCCATCAAAGCAATGTCAGCGCCAGCAGCGAACGCTTTCTCGTTGCCCGTGACCACAATCACATGCACATCCGGGTCAGCATCAAGTGCGGCGAGCTTGCCTGCCAGCTCCTCGGCCAGCGCATCGTTTAACGCGTTCATCACCTTGGGACGGTTGAATGTGACCAGCGCGACTCTGGCCGGTGTGGCCAGCTTTTCTACCACTACCAGCGATACAAGTACTTCAGACATGATACGTTTCCTTTTTGAAATTGTTGCTTGATGCGGCGGCGGGTTTGAAATTTTTCATGCGCTCTGCGCCGCCGCCTAAGCCACTCTCCAACATGCCAACGACCGTCTCTGCGAACTGCGCGTAAGACAGCGGGCCGCCCGGTTTAAGCCAGGTAAAAGTCCAGTTGATCATGCCGAATACGCTCATGGTCAGCACCTTGGCGCGCGCGGGGTCAATGCAATAGGTGACCACGATCAAATCAGCAAACGATTGCACCACTTCGCGCTCTTGCCGGATGACGATTTCGCGCTCGACGGGCGGCAAAAATTTCACGTCGTTGAGCAAGACAATATGTCGCGTGCGTGAGGTTTCGTACTCGCGCACAAAGCGGCGAACGACTTCGGCCAACGCTCGCTGCGCCGGCAAATGCTGCGATGCCACCTCCATCACCAGCGACTGCAAGCGCTGCATGTATTCATGCATCAAATCAAACAGGATCGCGTCCTTAGCCGGGTAGTAGTGATAGAGCAAACTCTTCGACACACCGCAGCGTACGGCCAGGGCTGCCATCGTTGCGCTGGGATAGCCGACCTCCGCGAACGCGTCGGCCGATTCGTTGAGAATCGCTTCGCGTTGCAGCAGATGGGCAGAGGACGGACCACGGGGCATAAATGAATTCTAGAGGCTACGTAGCGACGCGCGACGCAGCTGCTACCGCGCGTCGTAACTGAGGCGCACCGTATCGGTGACCGGATGCGCCTGACAGGTGAGCACAAAACCTCGGTCGACTTCGTGCTGCTCTAAGGTGTAGTTGGCGTCCATCCGGACTTCGCCTCGCAGCACCTGCGCGCGACAGGTGCAACACACGCCCGCCTTGCAGGCATAAGGCACATCAATGCCCGACGCGAGCACCACATCAAGCACCGAGTCACCCTTAAAACCCACACGAATTTCGCGCTCGATGCCGTCGGCGATGACCGACACCCATGCGCCATCGCTGCTCGCGGTCGAATCAACGGCGCGCCGTTCTTCGCCTGCGACTGCGCCCGGTACGCCGAACAGTTCTTTATGAATTCGCTCGACGGGAACTCCCGCTTCAAGACACGCGTTCGCTGCGGCTTCTATCATGGCACCGGGGCCACAGATGAACACCTCATCGATGACACGCGGGCTGATCAACCCCGGAATCAGATTCGCGATCTTCGCGCCATCAATGCGGCCGTTGGCAATCGGTGCTTCCTGCACTTCAACGCTCAACGTATGCATCAATTGAAAGCGCGCCAGATGCCGATTCCGCAAGTCCTCGAGCTGTTCGCGAAAAATGATGTCCTTCACGCGGCGATTGCCGAAGACCAGTGTCACCTGTGATTCGGTCTCCATTTCGAGCGCAGTTTTCAAAATGGAAAACACCGGCGTAATGCCGCTGCCCGCAGCCAGCAGCAAAATGTGTCGCGCACGGTGCGGCTGCGGCTCATAGACGAAATGCCCATCCGGTGGCAACACATCGATGCGCTCACCCGCCCGCAGCAACAGGTGTGCCCATTGCGAGAACATGCCGCCGTCAACCCGCTTGATGGCGACGCGCAACACCTGTTCGTGCGGCGCCGAACACAGCGAATAGGAGCGACGCAACTCGCGGTCACCGACTTCAGCACGCAACGTGACGTACTGGCCAGCGCGATAAGCGAACGTTTCGCGCAAGGCTTCGGGAATATGAAAGCTGACCGAAATGCAGTCAGGCGTTTCGCGGACTACGTTGCGAATTTCAAGCGATTGAAAATGTTGGGTCATAGAAAAACGATTACCAGGACGCGCCGGAATGTTGCCGCGCGAGCGACTGCATTTCAGCCAACAGCGTAGACCGATGCGCGTGCGCCGCGGCCGTTAGTGCAACGCTTGCGGGAGGCAACACCTGATCGGGTGCAACGAGCGTGGCCACATCAAAGGTGCGCCGAACCGTATCCCACCACTGCGCGTTTCGCCGCAATCGGTCGCTGCCTTCAATCGGCACGCTCAGTAACTCATCAGAATACGGCCAGAGAGACGCAAACGCTGCTTCAATCCGCGCGCGCGAGTTTGCGGTGCCATCGCCAAAACGAATCACCCAATCGCTGGCGTGACGCAATTGCGTACGCGACTCTTTGACAGCGTTTGCCGCGATGGTGGCTGTCGGCGCGTCCGTTGCAATGGCCAATGATTCCCAGACAGGAGCAAACCACGCCGCCAGCAAAAAAGATCGTGCAATCGTGTGTGCGTAGTCGCCGTTGGGCAAAGCGGCCATCATCAAATTGTGAAATTTATCCGCATCCCGAAAGTACGCGAGCGTGTCCTCGGTTGCCTTCACCCCCGCGCGCGACGCAGCAAGTTGCAACAAGGCGCGCGCCTGCCCGATCACGTCCAGAGCAGTGTTGGTCAGCGCAATGTCTTCCTCCAGCGCCGGGCCGTGACCGCACCATTCAGACAGCCGATGCCCCCAAAGCAGACAGGTGTCGGCGAGCGTTAGCAGCGTTGCGTCAGGCAATGCCGAGAGTCTTGAGTCAGTCAAGTCAATGTGTTCGTTATGTTTTTGCAGGAGCGACCCTTGGCGCGTTTGCCTCGTTGCCAATCAACCCAGCTAGAAAGTTGAAGTTTTTCGCACCCAGGGGCGCTCCCACATGAACGGCGTTCAATCACATATGCCCGATTTGATCGGGGATATCGTAGAAGGACGGATGCCGGTAAATCTTCGTGGCCATCGGGTCGAAGTTGTCGGATTTAAGCGCGGGATCGCTGGCGGTTATCGCCTTCGATGGCACAACCCAAATGCTCACACCTTCCTGGCGTCGCGTGTAGACATCGCGCGCGAGGGTCATCGCATGCTGCGCGTCACTCGCGTGCAAGCTGCCAACGTGTTTGTGGTCAAGCCCCTGCTTGCTGCGCACAAACACCTCGAACAACGGCGACGCGGCCTCGGCCGATGGCGCGCTCATGCTGGCAACCGCAACGCTGATGATCGCGCGGCACGCTTCGCCGCATGCGCCGCTGCAGCCTCACGCACCCAGCGCCCTTCATCAAACGCAGTGATGCGATCCGCGACACGCTCGGCGTTGCATGGGCCATCGCCTTTCACCACGCGCCAAAACTCATCCCAGTCAATCTTTCCGAAGTCATAGTGGCCGCGCTCGGCATTCCATTGGATTGCAGTATCCGGCAGCGTCAATCCTAAAAACTCAGCCTGCGGCACGGTGACATCCACAAACTTTTGCCGCAACTCATCATTGCTGATGCGCTTGATGCCCCAGTCGGTCGCCTGCGCCGTGTTCGGCGAATCAGAATCATGCGGGCCAAACATCATCAGCGTCGGCCACCACCAGCGGTTGATCGACTCCTGCGCCATCGCCTTTTGCTCGGACGTGCCTTCACACAGCGAGCGCACGATGTCAAACCCCTGCCGTTGATGGAACGACTCTTCCTTGCAGATGCGAACCATGGCGCGTGCATACGGGCCGTAACTGCATCGGCACAACGGCACCTGGTTCATGATCGCTGCTCCATCCACCAGCCAGCCGATGGTGCCGATGTCAGCCCAGGTTTCTGTCGGGTAATTGAAAATGCTCGAGTATTTCGCCCTCCCGGCATGCAGCGCATCGACTAGGGACTCACGCGTCACACCAAGCGTCTCGGCGGCCGAATAGAGATACAAGCCATGCCCGCCCTCGTCCTGCACTTTGGCCAGCAGAATTTCCTTGCGTTTGAGCGACGGTGCCCGCGTAATCCAGCCGCCCTCGGGCAGCATGCCCACGATCTCTGAATGCGCGTGCTGCGAAATCTGACGAATCAGAGTCTTCCGATAAGCCTCGGGCATACCGTCCTGCGGCTCGATCTTGTCGTCACGCGCAATGCGCGCCAGAAACGGGTTAAGCGCCTCATCGTTGCTCAGATTGTCCGACCGATCAGTGTCGGATACCAAGTCGATTGCCTGCGTATACATGGTTGCTTTGACCAGAAAAACAAAACGGAGACGCAATAGTATTCCCGACTGACCGGTCGGTCAATTCTGAACGGCGATTGCCGCGTTTTGCAGCCCCGGCCAAACAGGTCATGACGCGCCGCAACGCGCGCCCTATTCACGACCCTTAAATCCCTATAGCATTGGTCGTACAAGGCGAACATTGACGATGACGGGTAATTGCCCGACAGCCGTCAATTGCCGTAGACGACGGTTCGCGACGGCTGATCTCATGCCACGCAGGAGCGGGTCGATTGCTGTGAGGATGTGGTGGCAGGATCGCAAATTGCGCAGTTGACGAAAATTCCGTTCGGGGCCAACGAACCGCTGCTGCATCGTGCGCTCGAGGCGGGGGGTGTTGGCTTGTGGGATTACCTGCCCGGCTCCGGACTGATCGATCTCTATCACAACGTTTTGTCGTTTCAGACGCTGCGGCCTGGGCGTTATTACGGACCGGTGTCGAAATTCACCGAGTACATCCTTGCCGAGGATCGCGCTGCGGTATCGCATCTGTTGCGGCAGTGCAGCGAAAGCATTGAAGCCGTCTACGTTGAGTTCCGGATCCGCTCGCAATCGGGCCGTCTGGTCTGGCTCGCCTGCAAAGGCCGACTGGCCAGACTCGACGACGGACGCTCGCGCTACGTCGGCGCAATTTCGGACATCACTGAGGCCTCGGAGCGGGAGCTTAAGCTTTTGGCGTATCACGAGTCGCTGTTCTCGCTGGCGGGCAATCCGCGAGTGGTTGACCGCGTTGACTTTGCCGGTGCCTCGCTGCACATCATCGTTCACAGTGCCACCACTCTCGGCACGACTCGCGGCAGTTTATGGAAATTCACCGAAGCGCAGACGGCTCTGGAGTGCCTGCATCAGCACGACAGTCGCACGACGGTGGCGACCCGATCTGATGACAAATCCGCTCCCCAGCGCTTGGTTGCAACCGGCCCGGCGCTCAATGCGTCCGACTATCCAACTTATTTCGAAGCCATTTCACAGCGCCGCAGTCTGGCCGTCGAAGACGCCCTGACCGATCCGGTGCTGCATGAATTTCGCGCGACGTACCTGCCGCAGACCGGCGTTCGCGCAATGCTCGTCGTGCCCGTCATGCAGCATGGCAAACATTGGGGCGTGGTCTGCTTTGAGGACTGCGCTGGCGTCAGATCGTGGGACAGTGATGCCCAGGCGTATGCCAGCTCAGCGGTGGATTTGCTCTCGCTCGCCTTTGAAGTGGCCGAGCGCGCCAAATCCGAGGTCGAGCTGGCCGCCACCCGCGACCGACATCGCGCCTTCATTCAGGCGAGCTTTGATTCGATCTGGTCGGTTGACGTCACGCAGGGGATCGACATTTCGCTGCCGCCGGCGCAGCAGATTGCGCTGTTGCGTGAACAGGCGCGCATCACCGACGCCAACGCCGCGTTCACCCGCGATTACCGCCTTGATACCGCCGACGTGGTGGGACGTCTGTTGTCAGAATTCATGCCCGAGTTGTTCCGGGGCACCTCGCTGCGCGACTGGATTGACCGCGACTACCGGCTTATTGAGCGAGAGCTTCGGCTGCGGGTGAAGGGCGAGGAACATCATTGGCTCGCGCTGACGCTCCTGGGCGTGGTTGAGACTGGCAAGCTGGTGCGCATCTGGGGCGCACGGCGCAACATCACGGATCGCAAGCGCTACCAGTCGCTGCTGGAGCACCTGGCGTTCCGCGATCCCTTGACCGGTCTGCTCAACCGGCAACGCCTGGTCAGCGAGATCAACGAAATGATCGAACGCGCCGAATCGCAGCCGGGCTGTCCAGTGGCGACCCTTTTATTGCTGGATTTAAACCAGTTCAAGGACATCAACGACATGCTGGGTCATGCTGCTGGCGACGAAGTGCTGCGCCAGATAAAGACACGTTTCGACCAGGCGCTGTCGCTTGAGAATGCGGTGGCGGCGCGCCTCGGCGGCGATGAGTTTGGCGTGTTTGCGCGCGGCGTCGGCACCGCCGAAGGGGCCATGCGCATTGGCGAGGCGATCACCACGGCACTGGCGCAACCCTTCGTTATTGCAGGCGGCAAGTTTCACATTTCAGCGAGTATCGGGGCGGCCATTTATCCAACGCACGGACGTACCTTCTCCGCACTGTCGCAAGCGGCCGACGAGGCCATGTATCACGCCAAACAAACCGGCGGCGGGGTGCGCCTGTTCAGTCGCAGCACGGCGGTGTTCGAACAGCGCAAGTTGCTGCTGTTGGCGGGCCTCCCGCAGGCTATTGATCGTGGTGAACTGGTGCTTGAGTTTCAGCCAATCATCAGCTGCCTGACCCAGAAACCGGTGCGCATGGAGGCCCTGGTGCGCTGGAATCATCCCGAGTATGGTCGTTTGACCGCAGAGGACTTCGTGCACAAGGCCGAAATGTCCGACTCGATTCGCGTTCTGACCCGCTGGGTCATCGAGCACGCGCTGCGCGCCGCGCGTGACTGGCAGGCCACGGCACAAGGCGTGGGCGTCGCGGTGAATATTTCGCCGCGGCTGCTGGGGGACTCCATCATCGTTGCCCATTTGTTGAAAAGCGTCAAGCGCTTTGGCCTGTCAGCGCGGCTGGTGGACCTTGAAATCACCGAGACCTCGCTCATCCACAATCCGGATCGAGCCACGCAGGTTCTTGCCGACTGCCGCGCGCAGGGTTTCTCCATCGTGATCGACGGCTATGGCGTCGGCTTTTGCTCGCTCGCCTATTTGCGTCGGCTACCGTTGAAGGGCCTGAAAATGGATAGCTCGTTTGTGACGCGCGTGATGGACAGTGCGGAGGACGCGACCATCGTGAAATCGACCATCGCACTGGCGCACAACCTGGGGCTGACGGTGGTGGCCGAAGGTGTCGAAGATGCAGCCACGCTCAAGTTTCTGGCAACGAACGGTTGCGACTTCGCACAGGGTTACGGCATAGCGCACCCACTGAGCGTCACCGACACTATGGACTGGCTGCGCAATGCGATGCCACCGGCACCCCCGTCGACACCGTTGCGCGCCGTCGGTTAGGGCGACACGTATTTTGTAAGAGCGGCCTCGTCACCCGGAGCACCGCACACCGTTCATGTTGAAATGCGGGTTATGAACCAACAAACCATTCAATACGAAACACACGCAGGCGTTGCGCGCATCACGCTCAACCGGCCCGAGCGCATGAACTCGTTTACGCAGGTGATGCATGAGGAGCTGCGCACCGCGATTGCAACGGTGGCTGCCGATGGTTCGCGCGTGCTCGTGATCACCGGAGCCGGGCGTGGATTTTGCGCGGGGCAGGATTTGAATGATCGCGCCGTTGCGCCTGACCAAGCCGTGGATCTGGGTGAATCGGTCGAGCAAAATTACGCACCGTTGGTCAAGTCGTTGCGCGCGCTACCGATGCCTGTGATCGCTGCGGTCAACGGCGTCGCGGCGGGTGCGGGTTGCAATGTGGCGCTGGCTTGTGATCTGGTGATTGCAACGGAGAGCGCGAGCTTCCTGCAACCGTTCTGCAAATTGGGATTGATCCCCGATACCGGCGGATCGTACTTTTTGCCGCGACTCGTTGGCATGCAGCGCGCGATGGGTCTGGCACTGCTCGGCGATAAGCTCACGGCGCGGCGTGCCGCAGAGATTGGGCTGATTTGGGAATGTGCGGCTGACGCCGAATTTTCGGCGCGAATTGATGCGGTTGCGACGCAGTTCGCCAACGGTCCGACACTCGGTTACGCACGTACCAAGCAGGCCATTTACGCCAGCCCGAACAACAGCTTCGACGAACAGTTGGTGCTTGAGGGCAAGCTCATGCGCGAATGCGGATTTTCGGAAGACTATCGCGAAGGTGTGGCAGCGTTTAAGGAGAAACGGGCAGCGGTGTTTAAGGGCCGTTGAGGCCTGCCGCGCCTAGATTTTCTGCCTACAGCTTTCTGCTACAACGTCTATCTACGCGCGGTATAAGCGCATAAAATCTTAAAAGTCAACAAACAGTGTTTTGGTGCTCTGTGCCCAATGCAAACACCATTTGCTAGAAAAGCTGTTGACAGGCGCGACCGGTATCATGCGCCACCGACGATGACGTGACCGCCCCCGCGTGAACCTGTAGCGCCGCCGCCAAACCGGCGTCCCGGCGCGCCGCTGCAATGACGCCAAACGCCGCCACCGCCTGAACATAAGGCAACGCAGCAGCAGCCAGCGTAGCGGTCGCCGCTTGCGGCACCTGCGCCGGGATATTGGCCACACAGAAATGCACGACGCCGTCGTCCACATAAATCGGTGAGCTCCACGTCGTCTGCTTTGAGGTTTCACTGATGCCGCCCATGTCGATTCCGATGTCGACAAACACCGCACCTTTCGGCATGGTGCGCATCATGTCTCGCGTAATGAGCTTCGGCGACAACGCACCCGGCACGCTCACCGCGCCGATCAAAACGTCACACTGCGGCAGCAATTCGACCAACGCATTGATGCCGACACAGCGAACCCCTTTCGGTAACCGTTTGAGCAACGTTTGCGCACGATTTTCGTCTCGCAGCAGGACCGTCACCGCGCAACCCAAACGATAAAACGCCTCAGCCGCAGCCAGCCCGGAAACGCCCGCGCCGACGATCACGATGCGTGCGTCGGGCCCGAGCAACACGCCGCGTCCGCCCTGCGCCGTTTGCATACACCACTGCGCAATGCTCGCGCTCATGGTGCCCGCAGTACGCGACATCGGGGCGAGCACCGGCGTGTTGCCGTGCGCGTCTTTAATTGCTTCATATGCAACGACACTGACACCCGTACAGAGCAACGCGTCAAGCAAGACTGCGTCACGCGCTACCTGCGCAAACCCGCAAAGAATCTGGCCGCGTCGCAGCAAAGCAAATTCCGACGGCTGAATTTCTTTCACTTTGGCGATGACGTCACAGTCGTAAACGCTAGCAGCGGCGGCAACGATCTCAGCGCCGGACTCACGATAGTGCGCGTCGTCATATCCTACCGACACCCCAGCATGCGTTTCAACGCGCACGGCGTGCCCCTGCTCTGCAAGCACCGTCACTTCAACAGGTGTGAGCCCAACCCGCGCCTCGCCAGACTTGATTTCTTTGGGAATACCGATGGATGCCATGCGAAGGATTGTATGAACACGTGGCATTCAACGCTGCGCTAGCATCAGAAAAAATCTTGAACGACGTGAAGGCGGCAACCCTGATGACACATACTTTCCAAATCGTTGGCGTGATTGGCGCTGGCACGATGGGCGCAGGCATCGCGCAGGTGGCAGCGCAGGCGGGCTGCCGCGTCAAGCTGTACGACGCACGCGAAGGTGCCGCGCAGGCCGCACTCGTGCGTACCAACGACACGCTGGCGAAGCTCGCTGAAAAAGGCAAGCTGTCCGCTGACGATGCAAAGAGCACATCAGCCCGCATGACCAGTGCCATGGACCTCGCTGACTTTCACGATTGCGATTTGATC
This sequence comes from Burkholderiales bacterium, assembly GCA_043758415.1. Lineage (GTDB taxonomy): Bacteria > Pseudomonadota > Gammaproteobacteria > Burkholderiales > Casimicrobiaceae > Casimicrobium. Next base: position 5,290 of record JAYVNO010000067.1, on the reverse strand, counting down.
GTCGAGGCGATCATCGAAGACCTTGGCGCAAAGCAGGCGTTGTTCAAGTCACTGGAGACGATCTGCGCGCGGACCGTGGCGCTCGCAAGCAACACGTCATCCATCTCGATCACCGCCATTGCCAACGGTTTGGCGCGGCCTGAGAACGTAGTCGGCATGCACTTCTTTAATCCGGCACCGGTGATGCAATTGGTTGAAGTCGTGAGCGGTCAACTCACCTCGGTCGCCGTCGCCGAGCGCGTCGAAGCCTGCGCTCGCGAATGGAAAAAAACACCCGTGCGCTGCAAAAGCTCGCCCGGCTTTATCGTCAATCGCGTCGCGCGACCGTACTACGGCGAAGCGTTTCGCGTACTCGAATCCGGCGGCGCAGATGTGCTCACAATTGACCTTGTTTTGCGCGAAGCTGGCGGCTTCAAACTTGGCGCCTTCGAGCTGCTTGACCTCATCGGTCTCGACGTCAATCTGATGGTCACCAAAAGCGTGTGGAACGCCTACTATCAGGACAGCCGCTTTCGCCCCAGTTTGACGCAGGAAGAAATGGTTGCGGGTGGACTGCTCGGTCGCAAATCCGGGCGCGGCTTTTATGCCTATCCGTCGGAGTCACCGGCACCTCCCGCATCAATGCTCGGCCCGGTACCGACGATGGTGCAGTACCTGCTCGAATCCGAAGCACTCGATCCATTGATTGATCGCATCAAGGCAGCAGGCATCAAGGTGCAGGCGCGCAAGGAGGACGATCCGCTAGGCGCGGGCATGTTCCGCATCGGCAACGCAACCGTCTGCCTGACCGATGGACGTAGTGCGACACAACTCGCGTATGAAGAAGAAGTCGCCAACGTCGTCACGCTCGATCTCGCACGCGACTTCGCGACGACAAAGCGGGTGGCGCTGGCCAAAGGCGAAGAAACCACCACCGCCGCAATCGCCGATGCCGCAGGCCTGTTCCGCGCACTGGGCATCGAAGTCTCAGTGATTGAAGACGTTCCCGGACTGATCGTCGCGCGCACGCTGGCGATGCTCGCCAACGAAGCCGCCGACGCGGTGTTGCAAGGCGTGTCAGACGCAGCGGGCGTCGACACCGCGATGAAGCTCGGTGTCGGCCATCCGGAAGGCCCGCTGGCCGCGGCCGATCGCATCGGCCTCACGCTCGTCAACGCGATCCTCGTCAACCTGCAGGGCCACACTGGCGATGATCGCTATCGGCAATCGCTGCTGTTGCAGCGGAAGGTTTGGAGTGATGGCAGTTTTACCGGCTAGCGCCGCGCCAATGAATCAACCGACGCCGCAACAAGTAGCCGACGCCATGCACGCACGCGACCATGCAGCGCGCGCGCTCGACATCCAGATCGTCGCCGTGAATCTCGGCAGCGCGACCGTGTCGATGTTCGTGCGGCAAGACATGGTCAACGGCCACGATATTTGCCACGGCGGCTACATGGCACTGCTTTGCGACACCGCGTTCGCTTATGCATGCAACAGCTATAACCTCAACACAGTCGCTAGTGGTTTTTCGGTTGAAATCCTCGCACCCGCGAGGCTCGGCGACACGCTGGTCGCCGTCGGTGTCGAGCAAGCACAACGCGGGCGACAAGGCGTATACGACATCAAGTTAACCAATCAAAACAATGAGGTCATCGCCCTGTTCCGAGGGAAAAGCGCGCGGATTGCGGGGGAAGTGATTTCGACGCAAAACGCAGATTAATTGCCGGTTGACAGTACACATAAAAAAATGGCGTCATTCTCGGCGCAGCCGGGAATCCAGAAAGTTCTCCACCGCAGTTGCTTCGAAAAAAGCTTTGCGCGGTACGTTTCTAGATACCCGCCTTCGGCGAGTATGACGGCAATTTAGTAAGACAAAAGTAATCGTCCGAATCGTCCACCGCGACTTTCACCATGCCAACCAAATCCCCAACCCCACTCCACGCCATTGAGTCCGCCTCGCGCGACGAATTGCAAGCGCTGCAACTAAAGCGCATGCAGTGGAGCGTGATGCACGCCTACGAATGCGTCCCTCATTACAAAGAATCCTTCGATGCCAAAAGCGTTCACCCAACCGACCTGAAGCGCCTCGAAGATCTCGCCAAATTTCCGTTCATGGCCAAGGGTGATCTGCGCGATAACTACCCGTTCGGCCTGTTCGCCGTGCCACGTGAGCAAGTGGTGCGCATCCATGCATCAAGCGGCACCACGGGCAAAGCCACTGTCGTCGGTTACACCAAAAACGACATCGACACTTGGGCGAACTGCGTGGCGCGCAGCATTCGCGCGGCGGGCGGCTGCCCCGGCGACATGGTGCATATCGCCTACGGCTATGGCCTGTTCACCGGCGGACTCGGGGCCCATTACGGCGCGGAGCGATTGGGCTGCACGGTGATTCCGATGAGTGGCGGTCAGAGTGAAAAGCAGGTGCAATTGATCACCGATTTCAAGCCCGACATCATCATGGTCACGCCGAGCTACTGTCTCGCCCTCGCTGAAGAATTCGTAAAACAGGGACTCGATCCCGCCGCGTCATCGCTCGCCATCGGCATCTTCGGCGCAGAGCCGTGGACCAACGCAATGCGCGCCGACATTGAGCGCCGCATGGGCATCGACGCGGTGGATATTTACGGCCTGTCGGAAGTCATGGGGCCAGGCGTGGCCAGCGAATGCATCGAGAGCAAAGACGGCCCCGTAGTCTGGGAAGACCACTTCTATCCCGAAATCATCGACCCCGTAACGGGCGCGGTTTTGCCCGATGGCAGCGAAGGCGAACTGGTGTTCACCAGCCTCAGCAAAGAGGCGATGCCCGTCATCCGCTACCGCACGAGGGACCTCACCAAGCTGCTGCCGCCGACCGCCCGCAGCATGCGCCGCATGGCCAAAGTCCACGGTCGCTCCGACGACATGATGATCATCCGCGGCGTCAACGTCTTCCCCACGCAGATCGAAGAACTCATCCTGCGCCAACCCGATCTCGCGCCACATTACGTCTGCGTCATCACCCGTCCCGAACACCTCGACGAGCTTGAAGTACGCGTAGAAATGACGCTGCGATTTGTGCTTGCGGGGGCCGATGCGCATCACGCCGTGACGCGTCAATTGACGGCGGATATCAAGAATTTAATTGGCGTTTCGGCGAATGTTGAACTGACGTTGCCGGGGACGATTGAGCGGAGTTTGGGGAAGGCTAAGCGGGTGATTGATAAGCGTCATCTGTAACTCTCGTTCGCGCCACTCACCACGCTCGCAGCAAGCAAGAAAGTGAATATGACTGAATTTCAGAACGGGTCACGACCGATGCTTGATGATCCTTGTGGTGATCACTTCACATATCGAGACTTAATCGAATGTGGCATAACGCAGGCCAAGTACAAGATACCTAATTTGCCAATAGAACCAGAGTCATACAGAGCATTGAAGGATCTGGCGAGCAATATCTTGGATCCAGTTTGGGAGAAATATGGGCCGATTGCACTCACTTATGGATTTAGTTCTCCCGAACTTATTCGTCAAATCCCCGGCCGCATTGCTCCTTACCTAGATCAACATGCGGCTCATGAGAAACGGCGCGACGGCAAACTGATATGCCAACGTAGTGGCGCTGCCTGTGACTTCAAAATCAAGGACAAAAACATGAGGGGAGTAGCTGAATGGACGTTTCTCAATACGCCAGTTGATCGCTTGTACTTCTATGGGCCAAATGATCCCATCCATGTCAGTTTTTCGGATAATCGAGCGCACCAGTTCGTTGAGATGCTGCTTCACGACAATGGAAAACGCTATCCACGTGTCGTTCGGTTGGTGACAATCAATAACGTTTGACGTTATTAACGCGATGCGTTAATATCGAAATTATGCCAATCAAGAGTTTCAACTGCACCGACACGCAGGCGCTCTTTGAGGGCACGCGTGTTCGGCGTTGGGTCAACATTGAACGACCAGCGTTGCGCAAGTTAGAGCAACTCAATTGGTCTGCAGTGTTGACCGACCTGCGCGTATCACCCGGCAATTCGTTAGAGGCGTTGAGAGGCAATCGCAAAGGTCAGCACAGCATTCGCATCAACGATCAATGGCGGGTGTGTTTTGTATGGACGATTGAGGGCCCGAAAAACGTCGAAATCGTTGACTATCACTGAAGGAGAGAAAACCATGCGTGCCCGTACCGTTGCCCCCGTTTCTCCCGGCGAAATGCTGGATGAGGAATTCTTGAAACCGCTTGGCTTGACGAAATATCGTTTGGCCAAAGCCATCGGCGTGCCACCGCAGCGTATCGGTGACATTGTGGCGGGCAAGCGGTCAATCACCGCCGATACGGACCTTCGCCTGTGCCGCTACTTTGGGTTGAGCGATGGCTGGTGGTTGCGTGGACAGGCGAGCTACGACACGGCGATTGCGCGGGACTCGATGGGCGACGTGCTGTCACGAATTACTCCTTGCGAATTGCTGGCAGCCTGACGATATGGCGGCAACTACGAACCCAATCGCCCTAATCACAGGTGCCTCCTCCGGCATCGGTGAAGCGCTGACGCACAACTTCGCAGACTACGGGCACGATTTGGTGCTGGTGGCGCGCAGCGCGGACAAGCTTAAGGCGCTGGCCAGAGCGCTTGAGGCGGAGCATGACGTGAAGGTTCTGGTGCTGCCTGCCGATTTGTCCGTACCCGGTGCGGCCGAAATATTGACTGCCACACTGAGGCGTCGTCGCAAAGTGCCGGACATGCTCGTCAACTGTGTCGGCGTTCTGGAGCAGCTGCCCTTTGTGCGTATGACGCCGGCCGGGCATCAGGCGATCATTGATCTGAACATTTCGGCGCTGACTGCGATGCTCTCGCACCTCCTGCCGTTGATGGTGGCGCGTGGGTCGGGGCGAGTGTTGAACGTTGCGTCCATCGCGGCGTTTCAGCCGATTCCGCTGCTCGCGACCTACGCGGCGAGCAAGGCTTATTACTGAGTCAACCAAATATGACCGGTTCGGCAGGCTCCCTCTCCATGGGGGAGAGGGTTGGGGTGAGGGACTTTGCACACGAGTCAGGCATCGCGATGCAATCACCCTCACCCCCCGCCCTCTCCCCGGGGGAGAGGGAGCCATACCGGTTGCGATGGGACATATTTAGCCTAAATTCCTCACTTACCCATCAGCGATCTGAAGGCCAGCGGGAGGATTTTGGGGTTTACAAGCCAGTATTTGCGCGACGATGAGGGCCGCAACGGCTTGCCACGGTGGTGTATTTAGCAACTGCGCCGCAGAGGCCTTGATTCGCCCGAGAAGCTCGTGCACGTTGGTGAGCATCAAGACGACCGCCTCCTT
>JAYVNO010000066.1:0-6500 GCA_043758415.1 Burkholderiales bacterium | reverse complement strand
CCATCATGTCTGGCGTGATCATCGCTCTGATCGCCCTGACCATCGCGGCCTTTGGCGGACGGCTCACGTGGGCTCGCATTCAGGAGATCGCCGTATTTACGGTGGCCATTGGTTACGTCCAGCATTTCATGTTCACCCTGGTGATTCGCGTATCGCGTCGCAAGCACTCGTGGGCACCGCTGCTCATGCATCCGCTCATGCTCAGTCTCGTGCTTCCGGTGCTGGGCATCTACATTGGTTTTGTGCTCGCGCTGTCCATTCTCAGCGGCGGCGCGCGCTTCTTCACTTTCAGTGAAGGGTGGCGTGAATTCATTTTCTCCGCGTGCATCGCCGTGGCCATTGGCTGGATGCTGTGGGAGGCGGGAGAAGCCAGCCGCCTGCGCGAGGTCGCGCGACGCGAACTCGCCGAGCTGGAAGCCGCCGCCGCCCGCTCGGACAAAGAGCGCGCCACGGCGGAACTGAAGACTTTGCGCGCCCAAGTCGAGCCGCATTTTCTCTACAACACGCTGTCGAATGTGCTGAGCCTGATCGACCGTGAACCGGCCACCGCCAAGCACATGACCGAGCGGCTGATCGGCTATTTGCGGCACACGCTTGACGCGTCGCGACGCGACAACGCGACCGTTGGCGACGAGCTAACCATCATCGCCGACTATCTTGAAATTTTGCGGCTGCGCATGGGTGTGCGGCTCGCATACGTGATCGAGGCGACAGAGGCGAGCCGCGCCTTGCCGCTGTCACCGATGCTGCTGCAACCGCTGGTTGAAAACGCCATCAAGCACGGGTTAGAGCCGAAGATTGAAGGCGGAAGCATCACCGTGTCGGCGGCGATTCACGATGCCGTGTTGCAGATTCGCGTTGAAGATACCGGGCTTGGATTTGGCGTTGCAACCGACACGGCGGGTAGCGGCACGGGTCTGGCGAACGTGCGCGCGCGGCTCAAAGCGCTGTACGGCGACGACGCAACATTGATGATTGACCAACCGACCGAGGGCACGCGAATTTGCATCAGTGTGCCGGTAGCGGCGGATTTGTAGGAGCGGCTATGCCGCGACCTCTGCTACGTAATGCATCATCGCCGGTCGCGGCAAAGCCGCTCCTACAACTGGTACAACTTTTCGCTGCATGCCTTATTTAATATGGGCTTAGACGGCAATTACATAAATACTCGACTTTATGCGTAAACCAACGCTATGCCCATATTGAACGGCAGTTTCAGAAAAAAGCCATTAAGGATTTTCGATGTCAAATTTCACTGCGCTGATCGCAGAAGACGAACACAATTTAGCGCTCGCGCTGAAGGAAGCGCTGGCCAGAACGTGGCCTGAACTGCGCATCGTTGACGTTGTTGGTAACGGCCCCGCCGCGATCACGGCGGTAGATCTTCATGGGCCCGATGTGCTGTTCCTCGACATTCGCATGCCCGGTCTCACCGGGCTGCAAGTCGCGGAGCGCTTGGCGGGCGCAGGTGGGCCGCTGGTTGTGTTCGTCACTGCGTACAACGAATACGCAGTGCAGGCATTCGACCGTGAGGCGGTGGATTATCTGGTCAAACCGGTCAACGATGCGCGCCTCGCCGAGACCGTGGAGCGCCTGAAAAAGCGACTGTCCGCGCCTGCACTAAGCGTCGAAAACAGTGCACAAACCGGTGAACTCGGTCGCGCGCTCGAACTGATCAAACGCCTCGCCAGTGCGTCCAGCGGCACCACAATTGTGCCGTACCTGAAGTTCCTTCGCGCGGGCCTTGGCGACACCGTGCGCATCGTGCCGGTGGACGAAGTCACGCACCTGCAAGCGCAAGACAAATACGTTTCGCTCTACACCGCTGACAGCGAGCAACTGATCCGCATTTCGCTCAAAGAATTAGCCGACCAGCTTGACCCGAATGTGTTCGTGCAAGTCCACCGCTCCACCATCGTCAATATGCGTGCCGTGGTCACCGCTGAGCGCGACTTCACAGGCCGCGTCATGCTCACGCTTAAGGGCGTGAAAGACAAGGTCCAAGTGTCCCGGCAATATTCGCATTTGTTTGCGCGGATGTAGGCGGCGGGCGCTGCCGTCGCGCCGTCAACCTCCCAGCCGCGCCACCATCGCGCGGGTGATCTGCACGTCCCTCTGCCACATGACGTTGCTGCGGTCCAGCGCCGCCAACCGTTCATCAATCGCCAAGCTGGCTTTTGCATCGCGCAATGCCGACACTCGATCATCATTTTGTTCGTGAAATTGCGCCAACCGCGTTAGGCTGACACTCAAATCGCGCTGCCACCCGGCGTTGGACGGATCGGCTGCCGCCAGACGTTCGGCAATGTCTCGCGACGCCTGAAAACCGCTCAGTGCCCCGGCCAGATCGCCTTGCGCGCGCAGCACGTCGGCCACCTTGATGTGGCTGACACTCAAATCGCGCTGCCACTTGGCGTTGGACGGATCGGCTGCCGCCAGACGCTCGGCAATGTCCCGCGACGCCTGAAAACCGGCGAGCGCCCCGGCTAGATCGCCTTGGGCGAGCAGCACGTCGCCGCGTTGATTGAGTAATAACGAGCGGGGCCGCAGCCATGTGCTGTTCTTGGCCTTTTGCTCCGGAAGACTATCCATCCAGCCGTCGACCGCATCCAGCGCGAGCTTGGCCTGCGACAGGCGGCCCAAGTCGGTCAGCTTGTCGCAAAAGTCGTGCATCGCATCCTGAGCCAGCGGTTGCCAGAGGCTTTGATCATGATCGCAAAGGAGTAGCGCGCTGCTGTGACCGAGCGCGCCGATGACGGCATCCGCATTGTTGGCGGTCGTTGGGTGAAGGAGCAGGGCATTGATGTGCTGGTGTAGCCACTGCCCGAGCGCGACGCGTCCGAGGCGGTTTCGTCGCGGGCGAAGCGATAGCCCAGAACGTGAGTGAATTGCCACGAACCGGGCGCGGGGCTCCGTTGCAGTAGCCCGCGCTGCGCCAGTGTCTTTATGGCCTCTCGCGCAGCCTGCGGCGATTGCAGCGCGGCGGCGATCGCATCCCGCGAAAACGGCGCTCTTGCCAACAGCCCCGCGGCCGATAAGGCGATGCGCGCGGAATTGTCCAGACCACGCACGCTGCGCGAGAACAGCCAGTGCAGCGTGTGTTGCGCCTGCTTCGCGTCCGACAGCGCAGGCAGCGCTTGCCGTTGCCAGTCGTCGATCAATTCCGCCGGGTCGTCATCACCGCGAGCAAGCAGGTTTCCCGCCCAGGTAAGCGCCAGCGGGTGGCCTTCGAGCAACGTGAGCGCGCTGTCGCGTACGGCGGGCGGCAGCCCGCGCTGGGTAAGGTCGTCCAGCAACGCGCCTGCGTCCTCCGCGCTCAGCGACTCTGTGAGCGAAATGGTTTCTTGCACCGTCGCCTGCGTACTGAGCCGCGTCATCAGCAGGTAGCGGCTCTGCGACGACAGTACACGAAGCAGGTCGTGAACGTTGCCGCGACCGCTCTCGCCGTCGGCTTCTTCTCCGCCTTCGACTACCAGCAGCGTGCGCTTGATTTGGCAAGCGGCGCGCGCGCGCTCGGGTTCGGGCGCGTCCTTCATGAACTCTGCGCCAGCCAGCGCATTGGCAAAATCGGCACACGCTTTTTCGACATCACCGTGATGTGCGTAGAGATCGACAACGACCATGCCGTCGGGAAACGGGCTGTCCGCGAGCGACGGGCCGAACGCATCGCGTAAGGCCACTGCCACGAGCGCTGTTTTGCCCAGACCGGCCGGGCCGACGACCACCGTGTTTTTTCCTGCACGCAGCCGATCAATGAGCGCCGCACGCTCAACGCTACGTCCGAAATATTTTTCTGCGCCGGTCGGGATTTGATGCGGGACGACGTGTGGAATCGCGACGCTTTCACGTGCTCGCAGTGCGTTGGCGTCGATATGCACATGGATCGCGGGCGGTGCGAACGGCGTGGCAACGGGTGAGGCGGAGATCACGCCAGTTGCGACGACGTGGGGCGTTGCAGGCGCGGTGGCGGCGGTAAGCACGTGGTCGCGCAGAAGATCACGCGCTGCACCGCAAATTTGTGAGGATTTGCTGCGTGGTTTGGCGATGGAGAGGTGATCTTCTTCTAATTCAATCGGGTCGTCACCCACGCCGGGATGCGCCGACGATGGATCCACAATGGGCAATACGCCCTTGAGGTTGCGACTTTCGTAGTACGTTTTCGTCGCAATATTCAGCGTGGGCGCATGCTTGCGATACCAGTTGAAAAGATCGCGCAAATGCGGGTCGTGCGCGCGCAGCTCCGCCAAGCTCACAGTGGTGCCGAATGCGGTGCTGAACGCATTGAAAAAACTTGCAATCGCAGCGCCGCTGTGTGGAGTCGCTACAAACAAAACCGCACGCGTCTGCCGGGCGATGTTGCCGGTTTTGCTCTCGCCAGCATCGTTTGATGTGCGCAATGTTTGCTTGGCCAACAAGCCGCCGAGGCTGTGACAGATGAGCAGCAAGGGGCGTTGCCCGAGCGATTGTTGTCCCATCAGATCGAGCACCTGTCGGGCTCGATCCGGCAGCGCCATGCTGTAGCCAGCGTCGCGCGAAAGTCGGGAGATCACATTGCGAAATCGAAGCCACTTCGTCGGGCTCGCGGCATAACCGAGCGACCACACGCCAACGTCTTCAAATTCTGCGCCGAGCCAATGCGGCCACGAGGTGTTGTCGGCGTCGCCAAAGCGCCACGTCTCGAACGGGTCGCCACCGAGGCCGTGAATGAATACGACGTCTGCCTTGCGGCCAGCGTTGTCACAGCCCGAAATTTTGTGCAGCTTGCTCAAATTGCCCCCGATGTGAGGCGAGCTTAGCGGTTATCTGGTCGGTCGGCTGTCCGCAACGCCAGTGACTGCGACCGTGCCAACAGGACGGAGGCTACGTCGCCGTTAGACTCCCGCGTAGAACACGTTGAAATCTCCGCCATCGTCTTGCCACAATTTTGGCTCGGTAAATCCTGCTTCGACTAGAAGCGTGCGGAATTGTTCGGGGGCGTATTTGTACGAATTTTCGGTGTGGATACGTTCGCCTTTTGCGAACTTTCTCGTTGCGCCGCGTACTTTCACTGTGACGTCTTGCTTCGCTTCGAGATGCATTTCGATGCGGCCCATCGCGGCGTTGTAGAAGCCTCGGTGTTGCCAGTCGCGCACGTCGAAATCGCTGCCGAGCAGGTGGTTGACATTGCGTAGCGTGTTCAGGTTGAACGAGGCGGTAACGCCTAGCGCGTCATCGTAGGCGGCGTCTAATCTCGCGTGATCTTTCTTGGCGTCGATGCCGATGAGCAAGCCGCAATCAGCGACGAGGCAGTGGGCGCGAATTTGCTTCAAAAACCACAGTGCCTGGTCGGGCATGAAGTTGCCGATCGACGAGCCGGGATAGAAGAAGAGGGTGGGCTGTTTTTGCACCACGGGCGTTACGTCGAGCACGCTGGAAAAATCGGTGATCAGACCCGCGAGCTCCGGTGCGTCCACGTTGCCCGCGAGTCGTGCCAGCGCGTCGCGTGCGGCGGACTCCGATATGTCGACGGCGACATAACGTGACGGTTTCAGCGAGGCAAACCACTTTTCCGCTTTGACGGAGTCGCCGGAACCGAGGTCGATGAATTGTTTGCCGGTGCCAATAACGGCGGCGATTTCTGCACGAAATTTTTCGAAGATGGCGGCTTCGGTGCGCGTCGGGTAATACTCAGGCGTGAGCACAATCGCGTTGTACAGCGTTGAGCCGAGCGCGTCGTAAAAAAACTTCGGCGCGATGCTGGCGGCGGGCGCGAGGAGGCCTCGTTCGAGCGCGTCAAGCTCTGCTTTGGCGTCGAGCTTTAGTGTGTTGGTGATGTTGAAGCTGCGCTCGGTGGCAGCGTCAGTTGTTGCGACGCGGTGGCTGGTGATCACACGGGGAGGTGCCATAAATTCAATACGCTCAATAGGCCAGACGAATGCCGGTGAACTGCCAGCATTTGTCGGGCTGGTAGAAGTTGCGATAGGTTACCCGTTCGTGACCCGACGTGGTGGCCACGGAGCTTCCGCGTAACACGAATTGGTTGCACATATTACTGAGTCAACCAAATATGACCGGTTCGGCAGGCTCCCTCTCCCTGGGGGAGAGGGCGCCATACCGGTTGCGATGGGACATATTTAGTTGACTTGTTAATAAATTTGCCGTTGTATTCACCAACTGCGCCTGCTGCTGCGGTAAATCCGGGGTAGGCGAGATAGGCCGATGCCGTCCATTGCCAGACGCTACCGAACAGTTGCATGCGCCCACTCCGCTATACGTGTGTGCCAGTTTTTGGGCCAATGAATGCGTCCGCTCCAAATTCACGGAAATTGCCTGCTGCATGCCCGATGCCTCCTGTCGCCAACGGGCGCTTTAATCAATTGCTAATGAGCTCATGTTGCGTAATCTACGCAAATGTGGTGCGCCTAGTAGTTCGTTTCACCAAAACACTGACATGAAATCGCGTCTTTTTCCGCCATGCTGCGTTGCCCAACCTTGCCGTACTTCAGTACGGCTGCGGCTGT
>JAYVNO010000065.1:0-6563 GCA_043758415.1 Burkholderiales bacterium | reverse complement strand
ATTGCTCCGGCCCGGTGAAGTATTGATTTACCGTTCGGGCTGAGCTTGTCGAAGCCTAGCTCGCACAGGGAAACCCTTCGACGAGCTCAGGGCGAACGGCGAAGGTACCCCTCCTCCGAACCGTCCAAAACCCCACTCCGTTAACATCCACCTCCCGCCACCACAACGTCGGGCTGCGGCGCAGCACAGATGAGCAAAGCTTTCACCAAAGAAAATCCTGACGCACCGGACGACATTGATGCCGATGTTGACGACATCGTGTTGCCTGCGTTGCCTGCGGGGTCGAAAAATTACATGACACCGGGTGGGCATGGCCGACTGAAGGCGGAGCTTGAGCATTTGACCGTGGTGGATCGCCCGGAGGTGACGCGCATTGTGTCGTGGGCGGCGAGCAATGGTGATCGCAGCGAAAACGGCGACTACCTTTACGGCAAACGGCGGCTGCGCGAGATTGATCGGCGAACCCGTTACCTGATCAAGCGGCTCGACACGGCGGAGGTGATTGATCCCGCCGGTCGTGACGTTGAGCAGGTGTTTTTTGGAGCGACGGTGACGGTGGTCAACCAACGCAGTGAGGAACGCACGATTTCTATTGTGGGCCTGGATGAGGTTGATCCGCAACGTGGCTACGTGAGCTGGGTGAGCCCGATCGCGCGCGCGCTGACCAAAAGTAGTGAGGGTGATGTGGTGCTGCTGCCGACGCCTGCGGGCGTTGAGGAGCTGGAGGTTTTGGCGGTTACGTATGTGCCGCTCGACACGCACCTGCCGCCAAGCCACCGCAGTTGACGACGACGCCTGTGGCGGATGCGCCTGCCGCTTGATATAGTTCACGGATGCCTACGCCTGCCTCCCACTCTCTGGACGACCTTGAAATCGCGCTTGATGCCGCAGCTGCACAGATGCAGCGATTGTTTGATGAGAACGCGCGAATGCGTAGCAAGCTAGCGGACGTGCGTGCCGAGCTTGCCGAGGCGAGTGAGCGCATGCGTACGGCGGGTCACAAGCTGCGCGTGGTCGCCGAGCGTTTGCCGCACGCGGCGGTTGCTGAAGGCATTGAAACTGCGCAAGAAAACGCCGCATGACCACCACACTTGAAGCCAATATTCACGGGCGGAAATTTCGCTTGGCTGCGCCCGAGGCCGAGAGTGCGGCGCTGGCAGAGGCCATCGCGATTGTTGAGGCGGAATGTGCGGTGATCGCGCAGAAGCAGCCGACCGCAGAAATCGAGCGTGTGTTGTTGCTCGCCGCGCTGGAACTGGCCGCCACCCAGCCATCCAGTGAGCAGGACCCACGCGTGGAAGCGCGCCTGCTGGCGATGACGGCGAAGCTCAAAAACGCTATTGCTGCGACGCAATCAAACTAGGAAACGTTGGATAAATAGCCTCCCCGGCGCAGGCCGGGGTCTACGCCCAGCGCAGGCCGTTGAGCCCGATGAGCCGCTTGAGGGCGTGGATACCGGCCTTCGCCGGTATGGCGGAGATTTTGATACGTGCGGCGGTGCCCCGCTGCAAAGCCACTGCGGCGCGAGTTTGATTTTGTGTTGACAACGCTCTCAGAAAACCATCCAACAAGCGTAGAATCAATCCTGCTCCTGCGGTGCTTGTGGTGGTCGAATATTTCTTTGAGCCAATGCGCTTGTCGCGAGGAAGCCTGACCTTACTGTGGACGTGTGCGCGGCTCTTGATTTGCTGACTCTAGTCGCCCTTCTCGCCAGCTGTACCTAGCGCCACGGTGCAGGCATCCACTCTTGAACCCTGGTTCAAGATGCCGATTGCTGCGGCATTCGCGGGAGTCTTGAATTTAATCGAGGGGAGTCATGTGACTCCCCTTTTATTTGATCTTTGTGAGAGCTTATGCGCTATTGGTTGATGAAGTCGGAGCCCAGCGAATACGGCATTGACGACCTTAAACGCGACAAGCAGAGCGCCTGGTTCGGCGTGCGCAATTATCAGGCGCGCAACTTCATGCGCGACGACATGAAGGTCGGCGATCTGGTGCTCTTCTATCACTCCAGTTGCCCGGAGCCAGGCATTGCAGGCATCTGCAAAGTCGCCAAAACCGCAGCGCCCGACGCAACGCAGTTCGACAAGAACGATTCACACTACGACCCGAAATCGAAGTCGGACAATCCGCTGTGGGTTTGTGTTGAGGTCAAGTTTGTCAAGAAGATCGATTTGATTCCGCTGGCGACGTTGCGTGAAACGCCAGCGCTGTCAGAGATGCGAATTTTGCAACGCGGAAATCGACTGTCGATTACGCCGGTGTCGGATGCGGAATGGGAACACATCACGACCCAGTTGGCGAAGTGAGACCAGAGCCCGTTTCATTTGTAGGGTGGGCAACCCGTGCCCACCAGCGGTTGGCGATACAACAAGTCAGCGCGTAAGCAGGGTTTGGTGGGCACGGGGTGCCCGCCCTACGCTATCGCCCAAAAAGAAAATATGGAATACATCAACGTCTGGTTTGCGGGTTACCTTTTGCTCGGCGTCGCTATCGGTTTTTTTGCAGGACTGCTTGGCATTGGTGGCGGCGCGATGATGGTGCCGGTGCTGGCCATCATGTTTCCGGCGCAGGGCTTTCCGTTTGAAACCAAGATGCAAGTGATCCTCGCCACGTCAATGGCGACGATCATGTTCACCTCTATTTCGTCGGTGCGCGCGCATCACGCCAAAGCTGCTGTGAGTTGGCCGACGCTGTGGGCGATGGTGCCCGGCATTCTGGTCGGCACGCTTGTTGGCGCACGCGTCGTCAAGCACATGTCCACCGCGTTTCTCGGCATCTTTTTCATTTGCTTTTTGTTCTACACCGCGACGCAAATGCTGGTAAACGTGAAACCGAAAGCGTCACGCACGCTGCCCGGTAGAGTGGGCTTGTTTGCGGCAGGTATCGTGCTTGGTTTTTTGTCGGCAATGGTCAGCGTCGGTGGCGCGTTTTTCACCATACCGTTCATGACATGGTGCAACGTTTCGACCATCACCGCCATCGGCACGTCCGCTGCGCTGGGCTTTCCGATTGCGCTGTTCACGACGGCTGCCAACATCTTCAACGGGTGGGACGTACCCAATGTGCCGCAGCCGTCGCTTGGCTACGTTTATCTGCCCGCTTTGATCGGCATTTCGATCACCAGCATGCTCGTAGCACCATTCGGTGCACGGCTCGCGCATCGGCTGCCAGTGCAAACGCTCAAACGCATTTTTGCTGGCATGCTGTATGTGCTCGGTGTGCGCATGCTGTGGGGGTTGCTGGCCGCGTAGTTCCGCAGCGACTAATCCTTTGGCTTGGTGCCGAATTCGGGATCCACTTTGATCCACGCGGTGACCAAAAAACTCGGGATCGTCGCCACGCATACCCAGATAAAAAAGTTGGTGTAGCCCATTTGCGTTTGCACCCAACCGCTGGCCATGCCGGGCAACATCATGCCGAGCGCCATGAAACCGGTGCAGATCGCGTAGTGCGCTGTCTGGTGCTCGCCCTTAGCCGTCATGATCATATACAGCACGTACGCCGTGAAGCCGAAGCCGTAGCCGAACTGCTCGGTGGCGACCAATGAACCAATGAGCCAAATATCGGTGGGCAGCGCCATCGCTAGATACACGTATACCGCGTTCGGAACATTGATCGCGAGCGCCATGATCCACAGCCAACGCTTCATGCCGTCACGCGAAATCAGATATGCGCTCAGCAGTCCACCGATGGTTAATGCGATCACGCCGACGGTGCCGTACACGATGCCAACGTCGGCGGTGGACATGCCGAGCCCGCCCTTCTCAGCGGTGTCGAGCAGGAACACCGGCGCAATCTTCACCAATTGCGATTCGGCAAAGCGATACAACAGCAGGAACGACAGAATGATGACGATTTCTTTCTTCTGCAAAAACTTGGCGAAGATCAACACAAAGGTCTTGCCGATCTTGCCGTCTGCGATATTCGCGACGTCATTGGTCGGGCGTGGCAGCATGAAGCGGTGATAAATAAACAGCGATACAAACATCGCGCTGAGCAGGAAGAACACAATAGACCAGGCCAGCGTCAGGTTACCCGTGACCTCGGTGAATTTGCCCGCGAGATACACGAGGCCCCCCTGGCCGGTAATCATTGAAAGGCGAAAGAACGTGCTGCGAATGCCGACGTACGCGGCTTGTTCATGCTGATTCAGCCCGAGCATGTAGAAGCCGTCGGACGCGATGTCGTGTGTGGCCGCGCTGAACGCGAGCAACCAGAAGACCGCAAGGGTGACGCGGAAGAAATCATCGAGCGGCAAGGTCAACGCGACCAGCGCAAATGCCGCACCAATCAACAGCTCCAGCCACACGATCCACCCACGTTTGGTGCGGAACATATCGACGAACGGTGACCACAACGGCTTGATCACAAACGGCAAATACAACCAGCTGGTGTAGAGCGCAATGTCGGTGTTCGACACGCCCATATTCTTGTAAAGAATCACCGAGAGCGTCATCACCGCGACGTACGGAATGCCCTGCCCGAAGTAGAGCGTGGGGATCCACCACCAGACGCTACGTGATGGGGTGAAAGTTTTTAGCAAGGGAATATCGCTCATCGCGCCTGATAAATCGAAAGTTTGAGACGTGCAATACGTCAGTAGATGCAAGTGTGCACTACCCTGTCACTTCAAATCGCGATCGCAGAATTATTTGCACGAACGCATGGCACATAGGGTGCGCTCTGCGCACCACGGGTACTGCGCGCAGGGCAGCCTTGCGTCGCCTATGCATTGGTGCGCAAAGCGCACCCTATGGCGGCAACGCGCTAGGCAAAACTCGGTGCTTTGCTTCCAATGCCTAGTCGTGCTGGCGACACATATTCCTTGCGATAAATTTCGAACGGCATCGTGTCAGCGTGTTCGATCTTCTTTTGCTCGGCAATGGACTCCCGGGTCATTGCTTCAAAATGCGTTTGCAGTTGCGCGGTGAACGGTAGCGCGAGCAAGCTCTGCTGTGTCTGCTGCGACTGCGCGCGCACAAATTTGACGAAGGAATTTTCGAAGTCTTGTTTCATGACAGACAGCACGCGCGCAGAGGGCAGCGTGTCTGGCTGTTGCAGCGACGCACGCGCAGCCGCGACCGCGTCAGCGTACCGTGTGCCGCCTTGTGCGGCATCCACAGCAATAGCAATCGGCGCGCATTGTTCAATCAACTCAAGTCCCCAATCGGTCAATGAAACTTCCGCACCATCGCGTTCAAGTATCAGCCCCGGCTGGCGACCGCTCGCGGCTGTACGATGCTGGTTGCGGGCCAGAGCGGCGATTTCGTCAGGCGTGTCGGGCGGACTGTCCGTGAGCAGACAGTGCAGCAAAAACACGTCGAGAAAACGCATCGTCTCAGCCGTGATGCCGACAGGCACAAACGGGTCAAGATCCATCAGACGCACTTCAACATATTCCACACCGCGCTCGCGCAGTGCATGCAGCGGACGCTCGCCCTGATAGATCACGCGCTTGGGGCGAATGGTGCCGTAGAACTCATTCTCGATTTGCAGCAGTGTGGTCGCGAGCTGGTTGTAATCGCCGCCGGGGTTCTGGATGCCCACTGCCTCGTAGGCTGCGTAGGGTCGCGTCAACGCGTCCTGCAACGACGCGCCGTAGCCTTCGAGCGTGTTGTAGCTCACGGCGATTGAGGCTTGCGCATCGCTTTGGTAGCCGAGCCGCCCCATGCGCAGCGAGGTGCCGTACGGCATGTACATCGTGTGTTCGGTCAGATTTTGCAACTCGTGCTGACGGCCCGCAACGAAGGTGGAGCACACAGCAGGCGACGCACCGAACAGCGTCAACAACAAAAACGCATGACGACGAAAATTGCGGATCAGCGAAAAATATTGCTCGCTGGTCACGCCCGGTAAAGACCAGTTGTAATGAATGCCGGAGATGGTCTGCATGCGCCGACCATAGCGATGCCCGAGGCCCATGCGATACACGCTCTTGGCGCGGCCTATGTTCGACGAACCATAACGACCCAGCGGAATCGTCTCGTCAGTCGGTAGCCCACACGGCATGCTCGACACCCACAGCATTTCGTCGCCCCCACCGTTGCCAACATCGCGCAACGAGCGATAGGTAAATTGATGAATCTGCGTCAGCTCTTCAAGGCACGTCTCAACGTCCGCGTGCACACCGGTGATCAGTTCAACCTGCGATTCGCTGAAATCGGTGGTGATTCTTGAATGCGTCAGCGCCGAGCCAAGCGCGGCTGGATGGGGGGTGAGCGCCAACCTGCCGCCAGGTTGGGCCCGCAGACTTTCTTTTTCGATGCCACGGCGCATGCCGGTGAGTTGTTGGTTTGAAAGTGCGCCTAGACGTTGCTGCAAGCTGCTCATGTCGAATTCTTTGTGGCCGGGAAGGTGAAGCAAACCCATGCGGGGCTGAAAGTTAGCACGCTATCGTGAACTGGTGAAGATATGGCGACGCTTTTGGCGAACTCAACGAGCGAATATTTTGGGTCTAGCCTGCTAGATAGTGTCGTCACGAGATATTAAGCCACAACACCATGCATCGAATCTGTACGGAGGCGACAAATGAGGACAAATTTTTGGCGTATCGCGTGGCA
>JAYVNO010000064.1:0-19122 GCA_043758415.1 Burkholderiales bacterium | reverse complement strand
TTGGGCAATATCTCGATATTGCCGCTGCAAAACAGTCAAAATCTGCCCTCGGGCGGGCGAATTTTCGCTACGATGTTTCAAACCCGACAGACTCCTAGGTTACGAAGCGCCACCCAGCTACCCACGGTTACCCCGAGATTTCTCTAAATCCCGTAACTTGAACCGCTGAATCTTCCCGGTCGCGGTCTTGGGCAGCTCGGCAACAAACTCAAGCTGTCGCGGATACTTGTAGGGCGCGAGTTTGCTTTTCACGAAGGTCTTCAATTCCTCGATCAACGCATCGTTGCCGAGCTTCGCATCCTTCAACACCACGAACGCTTTCGCGCGCGTCAGGCCGTCGCCATCGGCAACACCGATCACCGCCGACTCAAGCACCAGCGGATGTTGCATCAGTGTCGATTCAACCTCGAACGGCGACACGTATTGCCCGCTCACTTTGAGCATGTCATCACTGCGCCCGGCGTACACGTAGTAACCATCGGCGTCGCGGAAATATTTGTCGCCGCTTTTCGTCCACGCGCCGCGAAACGTCTCACTGGTTTTCTCGCGATTGGCCCAGTACATCAGGGCTGCCGACGGGCCGTTGATGTAGAGCTCGCCGACCTCGTCGCTGCCTGTCAGTGCATGCCCTGCGTCGTCGCGGATTTCGACGGCGTAGCCGGGCACTGCCTTGCCGGTTGTTCCGTAGCGCACGTCGCCGGGGCGGTTTGACAGGAACACGTGCAGCATCTCGGTGGAGCCGATGCCGTCAATGATTTCACAGCCAAAATGCGCGGTGAATTTCTCACCGATTTCGCGCGGCAGCGCCTCGCCTGCCGACGAGCACATACGCAGCGCGACCTGCGAGCGGCTGGGTAAGTTCGGCGCAGCAAGCATGCCCGCATAACCCGTGGGCGCGCCGAAAAAAACGCTGGGCTTAAGCTCCACGAAACGCTTAAAGCAGGCATCGGGCGTAGGCCGTTCCGCCATCAAAATGGTTGTCGCGCCGACCGACAGCGGGAAGCTGAGTGCGTTGCCCAAGCCATAGGCGAAAAAGAGTTTAGCCGCGGAAAAACAGACATCGTTTTCCGTCAAACCAAGAATCGGTTCGGCGTAGAGTTCTGCCGTCCAGTACAGATTGCCGTGGGTGTGAACGGTGCCTTTCGGGCGGCCCGTTGAGCCGGAGGAATACAGCCAGAAACCGGGCTCGTCTGCGCCTGTGTTGGCAGGCGTTGCCACAGCCGATTGATCTGCGATCAACCAATCAAAGTTGCGGGTGTTGGCAGTGGCTGCGTGAGCACGCGACACGATGACCGACCGCACCTCATGTCCACCTTTGTCCATTGCCGCTTGCAACGCAGGCAGCAACACCGACGACACGACCGCCGCCTGCGCGCGACTGTGCGCAAGCATGTATGCATAGTCATCCGCCGTCAGCAACGTGTTCACCGCCACCGGCACCACGCCCGCATACAACGCGCCGAGAAACGCTACCGGCCAGTCGTTGCAGTCGTGCATCAGCAGCAACACCCGTTCCTCCCGCCGCAGGCCAAGCGCGGTAAGCGCGGCAGCGAACCGAAGCACGCGATCAGTAAGCTCTCCGTACGTCATCGATCCTTCATCGTCGATGTACGCCGCCTTATCTTCGCGCGTCGCGTTGCGCTCAATTAAATGCGCAGCAAAGTTGAATCGATCCGGCGGCGGCATGGCGCATTGGAGAGTGGGTGCCGTCATGGTGTCCTCCTTGGGCTGCACATTGATACCTGTGTCTAATTGCGTGACAATGCCGAATAGCGCATTTGTAGAAACGCAATATAATGCATCTTGTCGCCAAACTTTGAATTATTTCGACCCAAAAATGAGCTGGCAGCCACTTGATGCGCCGCGCTGAACCTGAGTTAGCCGATACCACCGATCCGCGCGATCCATTCCTCGCTACGCTCGGGGATCGCGTGCGCTCGCTGCGTGCACGCAAGGGCATGACACGGCGTGATTTGTCGCTGGCATCTGACGTGTCAGAGCGTCATCTGGCGAGCCTTGAAGGCGGCGTTGGTAATGCGTCCGTGTTGATCCTGCGGCACATTGCGCAGGCGCTAGATTGTCAGATTGCGGAGTTGCTCGGCGACGAAACAACGGTGTCGCCCGAGTGGTTGCTGATTCGTGATTTGCTGCGTGATCGCAGCGATGACGACTTGCGACGCGGGCGGCTAGCGCTGGCTGAAACTTATGGGCAGGCGGGCACGCAATCGGCACGCTCACGGCGGCTGGCGTTGATTGGCCTGCGCGGCGCAGGCAAATCTTCGCTGGGGCAACGACTCGCTGATGCGCTGGAGGTGCCGTTCGTCGAATTGAATCGCGAGATCGAGCGGGTGTCCAGTTGCGGCCTGGCCGAGATTCACAATCTGCTGGGGCCGAACGCATACCGGCGCTACGAACGTCGCGCGCTGGAGGAGTCGATTCAGCTCTATCCTGACGCCGTGATTGCCACGCCGGGCGGCATCGTTTCCGATGCGTCGACGTTCAATTTGTTGCTGGCGAACTGCTTCACGATCTGGCTCAAAGCGTCGCCCGAAGAACACATGAATCGCGTGATCGCGCAGGGCGATTTGCGGCCGATGGCGGGTAACGTCGGTAACAGCGAGGCCATGGACGACCTGAAGCGGATTCTCGCGGGCCGCGCCGCTTTCTACAACAAGGCGGACGTGTCCTTTGATACCAGCGGTAAGTCAGCGGACGCGTGTTTCCAGGCGCTGATCAAGCTCGTCAATGGCAACATCGAAGAAACGCAGTAAAGTGCATTTATTAGTTGACTCGATGTACAAAATGCATAATAATGCGTTAACACGGAGTTTCTGCTTCCCTTAGCGGGCTCCCAGTCAGACCTAGTGAGGAATTTCGTGAGCGCAACCGCTGCCCCAGAAACAATCGCCGTCGCGCGCATCGACTACCGAACCGAGCCGTCAAAGTATCACCACTGGTCGCTGAAATTTGACGGCACAGTCGCCACGCTCGCGATGAATGTCGACGAAAATGCGGGCCTGAAACCGGGCTACAAACTGAAGCTCAACAGCTACGACTTGGGCGTTGACATCGAGCTGCATGACGCCGTCAATCGCATTCGCTTTGAACATCCTGAAGTGCGCACCGTCGTAGTGACGAGTCTCAAGGATCGCATCTTTTGCTCGGGCGCAAACATCTTCATGCTCGGCGTATCGAGCCATGCGTGGAAGGTGAATTTTTGCAAATTCACCAATGAAACGCGCAACGGGCTGGAGGATTCCAGCGAGCATTCAGGCCTCAAATTTCTTGCTGCTGTGAATGGTGCTTGCGCTGGCGGTGGGTACGAGCTCGCCTTGGCCTGCGATGAGATTTTGTTGATCGATGATCGCTCGTCGGCGGTGTCTTTACCCGAGGTGCCATTACTTGGCGTGTTGCCCGGCACCGGGGGCTTGACGCGGGTGACTGACAAGCGCCATGTGCGTCACGATCTCGCCGATATTTTTTGCACCACGACCGAAGGCGTGCGTGGGCAAAAAGCCAAGGACTGGCGGCTGGTTGATGAGCTGGCCAAGCCTGCGGTGTTCGCGCAAAAAGTGCACGAGCGCGCGCTGCAATTGGCGGCAAAAAGCGACCGTCCAGCCGACGGAAAAGGCGTGGCGTTCACGCGGGTTGAACGCATTGACGAGCCAGATGCGCTGCGCTATTCGCAGGTGACCGTTGAGATTGATCGCGCACGTCGCAGCGCTGTTTTCACGGTGAAAGCTCCTACCGGTGCGCAGCCTGAAACCATCACTGCGATAGAGGCAGCAGGCGCGAACTGGTGGCCGCTCGCGATGGCGCGTGAACTGGATGATGCAATCCTTTCGATGCGCACTAACGAGCTCGACATCGGCACCTGGATATGGAAGACCGAAGGCGATGCCGCTGCGGTTCTGGCGAGCGACGCAACGCTGATCAAACACAAAGATCATTGGTTGGTGCGCGAAACGATTGGCCTGATTCGCCGCACCTTGTCGCGCATTGATGTGTCGTCGCGCACGCTGTTCGCACTGATCGAATCGGGCTCCTGCTTTGCGGGAACCTTTCTGGAAATAGCCCTCGCCTGCGACCGCAGCTACATGCTCGCGTTGCCCGATGACGAAGCCCGTGCGCCGAAAATTGTGGTCGCGGAAGCGAACTTCGGCTTGTTTCCGATGGCGACCAATCAGTCACGGCTCGCTCGTCGTTTTTACGAGGAAACCGCGCCCATCGAAGCGGTGCGCGGCACGGCCGGCCTTGCGCTGGATGCGGACGCTGCGCTCGCGCTTGGCCTCGTTACCTTTGCGCCGGACGATATTGATTGGGTTGACGAGGTTCGCATCGCGCTGGAAGAGCGCGCTGCGATGTCGCCGGATGCGTTGACTGGCATGGAGGCGAACCTGCGCTTCAATGGTAAAGAAAATATGGCGACGCGAATTTTTGGTCGACTCACCGCTTGGCAGAACTGGATTTTTCAGCGACCCAATGCGGTGGGTGAGAAGGGCGCGCTCAAGCTTTACGGCAAAGGTGAGAAAGCTCAATTTGATTTCAATCGCGTTTAACAGCGCGAAATAATGTAGGGTGGGCAGCCTCTGCCCACCAAACGGTTGAATTGAGCAAAGGTTGGTGGGCACGGGGTGCCCACCCTACGCTAGCCAAACGATGTGTGTTGTTGTGTAACGTGGTTCTCGGCGCAGCGCGTTGCAACCGGAATCGCGTTCCCCGAACCCTGTTTTTATTGGAAATCTCTCATGCAGTCTGGCATCAACTACAGCGAAAAAATCCCTAACAACGTCAACCTGTCCGAGGACAAAACGCTGCAACGTGCGCTTGAGCATTGGCAGCCGAACTACCTGAACTGGTGGAACGACATGGGCCCCGAAGGTGCGATGCAAAACGAGGTGTACTTGCGCACGGCAGTGAGCGTCGAGCCATCGGGCTGGGCGCAGTTTGGTCACGTCAAAATGCCTGATTACCGGTGGGGTATTTTCATGAATCCGCGTGACGAAAAGCGCACCGTGGGCTTTGGTGAGCACAAGGGCGAGGCCGCGTGGCAGGACGTTCCCGGAGAACATCGAGCGAACCTGCGCCGCATTATTGTCACGCAGGGCGACACCGAGCCCGCATCGGTTGAGCAGCAGCGCCATCTCGGCCTCACCGCACCGTCGATGTACGACTTGCGCAATCTGTTTCAGATCAATGTGGAAGAGGGCCGTCATCTGTGGGCGATGGTTTATTTGCTGCACAAACATTTCGGCCGTGATGGTCGCGAAGAGGCGGACGCGCTGCTGCAACGTAATTCGGGCGACGCCGACAATCCGCGTATTCTCGGTGCGTTCAACGAAAAGACGCCGGACTGGCTGGCGTTTTTTATGTTCACCTATTTCACTGATCGCGACGGGAAATTTCAGCTTTGCGCGCTTGCCGAAAGTGCATTCGATCCGCTCGCACGCACCACGAAATTCATGCTCACCGAAGAGGCGCACCACATGTTCGTGGGCGAAAGCGGCATCTCGCGCGTGCTGTCGCGCACCGCTGCGGTGATGAATGAATTGAAGACGGACGATGCAGCAAAAATTCGTGCTGCCGGAGCAATTGATCTGGAGACGATTCAGCGTTACCTGAACTTCCATTTCAGCGTCACCATCGACCTGTTCGGCGCAGACGAATCAAGCAACGCCGCGATCTTTTATAACTCGGGCCTGAAGGGTCGTTATGAAGAAAGCAAACGTGACGACGATCACCGTTTGCAGGGTCAGACCTATGCCGTGTTGAGTGTGGTCGACGGCAAGCTGGTAGACCGTCAAGTACCGATGCTGAACGGCTTGAACGAAGTGCTGCGCGACGATTACATCAAGGACTCGATTGGTGGTGTGGGGCGATGGAACAAGGTGCTGGAAAAAGCTGGCATCGCGTTCCGTTTGACTGTGCCGCACAAGGCATTCAACCGAAAAATTGGTGCGTTGGCTGGCGTGAAAATTAGTCCTGAAGGACGTTTGGTGTCGGAGGTGGAATGGGCCGCAAGCGAAAAGCTTTGGCTGCCCACCGCAGAGGATCGCGGGTTTGTCGCGTCGCTGATGGGGCGTGTGGTGGAGCCGGGTAAATTTGCTGGATGGATCGCGCCGCCTGTGATGGGAATTAATCGTCAACCGGTGGATTTTGACTACGTGCGGTTTAACTGAGCGTTCTCTAGTGGTTTGAGGGCGAACGTCTGCTCCCCTCTCCCGCGAGGGGAGCGGGGGCAAACCCACCGAAGACCATAATCTCGCGTAACGCGTAATCGGCGAAGTAACAATGACCGAAGTCCTGAAACAACATCTCATTGACCCGGAAATTTGCATTCGATGCAACACTTGCGAAGACACGTGCCCGGTCGACGCAATCACACATGATTCGCGCAATTACGTGGTGGACGCAGACAAGTGCAATCACTGCATGGCGTGCATTTCACCGTGCCCGACCGGCTCGATTGACAACTGGCGCACCGTGCTGCGCAATGCCGCGTTCTCAACCGCCGAGCAGTTGACTTGGGATGAATTGCCAACTGCGGTTGAGCTTGACGAAGCGCGGGTAAACGCAGCAGCGGTGGACGCACCTAACGACGGCGACTCGATACAAACCAACGCAGCCGACGCGAGCCTCGGCTCGGTCGTCGCCCCGGCTTCCGCTGCAACTCCCGCCGTCAATCTCTACGGCCCGAAGAACGTGATGATCGCGACTGTCAGCGGCAACTATCGCGTCACCGCGCTAGGCACCGAGAGCGACACACATCACATCGTACTCGATTTCGGCAGCGGCAATTTCCCGGTGCTGGAGGGGCAATCGCTCGGCATTATTCCACCGGGTGTCGACGCCAATGGTCGGCCGCATCACGCGCGGCAATACTCGATTGCTAACCCGCGCGATGGCGAGCGGCCGGGCTATAACAACGTCTCGCTCACGGTAAAACGGGTGACTGAAGACCACGACGGCAAGCCGGTGCGCGGCCTGGCATCAAACTACGTGTGCGATTTGAAAAAGGGCGACACGGTGCAGGTGATCGGCCCGTTCGGTGCAAGCTTTTTGATGCCGAATCATGCCGACAGCCACCTGCTCATGATTTGCACCGGCACCGGCAGCGCGCCGATGCGCGCGATGACTGAGCGGCGGCGGCGCTTGCGTGCGTTGGGTAACGCGAGCGCAAGTGGCAAGCTCATGCTGTTCTTCGGTGCGCGTTCGCAGAAGGAGCTGCCCTATTTCGGTCCGCTGATGAATCTGCCGAAAGATTTCATCGACATCAATTTTGCGTTTTCGCGGGCGCTCGGGGAACCCGGCCAGCCCCGCGAGCCCAAGCGTTATGTGCAGGATCTCATGCGCGAGCGCGCGGCGGACATCGCAACTTTGTTGAAAGATGCGAATAGTTACATCTACGTGTGCGGTTTAAAAGGCATGGAAGCGGGCGTGCTCGTAGTGTTGCGTGACACCGCGATTGCGCATGGGCTGGATTGGTTGGCGTTGCATGCAGACCTCAAGCGCGACGGGCGTTTGCATCTGGAGACGTACTGAGTTTTTTGCGGCGTCGTTAGTACCCGCTCTGGCGTCATTCTCGGCGCAGCCGGGAATCCAGAAAGCGGGCACGCGCAGATCGCTCAAACGTACACGCACGCCTTGGCTGTCTGGATCCCCGCCTTCGGCGAGGATGACGGCATTAAAACCAAAACACACGCGGGGTGCGCCTCTCGCGGATAATGTTGATGATCAATTTGCTACATCGGCTCCCGCCGTATCCACCATGAAAACCCGCCACATCGCCGCCACCATCGCGGCCACCTTCATCGCCACGCTGGCGTTCGCGCAGACCTGGCCGACCAAACCCGTCCGCGTTGTAGTCCCCGCGCCCGCCGGTTCGTCGCTTGATTTCGTAGCTCGCGTGCTGGGTGAGAAGCTCGGGGCCAAATGGGGGCAGGCCGTCGTCGTCGATCCAAAGCCGGGTGCGGGCGGCGTGATTGGCGTGGACGTTGCCGCCAAATCGACCGACAACCACACGCTGGTGATCGGCTTTCCCGGCCCGACGGCGTACGGCCCTTTCATGTACAAAAAAATGCCGTATGACACGTTGAAGGACTTGGTACCCATCGTGATCACCACAACGCAGCCCAACGTGCTGGCCGTCAACGCTGCAATGCCAGTAAAGAACGTGGCGGAACTAGTCGCCTACGGCAAGGCCAATCCCGGCAAGCTCTCGTACGCGAGCGTCGGCAACGGCTCGTCGTCGCATCTGGCCATGGAATTGTTCAAGACCGAAACGGGTTTTGACGCGCAGCACATCCCGTTCAACGGCTCGCCGCCCGCCGCGTTGTCCACCGCCAACGGCGACACGCAATTGCTGTTCGCTGTCGCCTCCGGCATCGCGCCGCACGTGCAAAGCGGAAAGATTCGGGTGATCGCCGTGACCAGCGCCGGACGCTTTGATTCGCTGAAAGATTTGCCGCCCATTTCGGAATCGGTGAAAGGCTTCGAAGCGGTCGCCTGGAACGGCCTGTTCGGCCCGTCGTCCCTGCCCGCCGACATCGTCGCCAAAATCAACGCTGACGTGAACGCCGTGCTCGCTGACCCCGCCATCCGCGACCGCCTGGTCGCCGCAGGCATGGCCCCCGGCGGTGGCACGTCGGCCGCGTTCAAAACCATGCTCGACGCCGACATGAAGAAGTGGGGCGGAATTATCAAGCGTTTGAACATACAGCTTGACTAGGATATGCCTGTCGTCATTGGGCATAGCGGCCTAAAATTGGTTAAGTCGGTTTAGGTCGTTTTGGTGGTTTATGCTCACATTGAATGGGCATTTCAGTCAAAAGCTGATAGTGCGTAGGGTGGGCAACTTGTTGCCCACGCGTCGACGAGTTTTAGTCCGCAGCAAGCACTTTGCGGAAAAACCACGCGCTCTGGTTCGACGAAACCGGGCACCTCGACAGGGTCGCCCAAAAAAGAAAAGCCCGCAAGGCAAGCCATGCGGGCTGAGGGACTTCCGGTATCGCCGCACAAGGAAGAGGAGGGCGGCGACCCGTCGTGTCATTCGTCTTGGGGAGACATTGGTAGCGTACCCCGACGAAGGGTGTCGCGGTACTACCTGGTCAGGTAGGATCGGCACATCCCAATTTCAGGGGCCGTTCGCGTGAACTGATTCACGCGCTGACCCTATTTGAATTACTTACGCTTGCCCGCTGGGGTTGCTTTTGCGGTAGCAGATTTCACTTGCGTGCCAGCGTATTCAACGCCTTCTTTGGTTGCTTTGGCAACGGTTTCGAACGCAGCCATCGACGTCTCAACGCTGGCCTTCATGGCGGACATTGCGTACTCGGCACCTGGCATGCCTTGTGGGGCGCTTTTGGCGAGCTTGTCAACGTTGGCTGCGAATGCTTTAGCAGCATCAGCGGCTTGAGCTTCAGCGAAGTGCATGGCTTCGGTTTGCGCTGAAGAAATCATTTCGAACGCCTGGCGTGACGTGGTGGTCGCCCAGTCAGCTTTTTCTTCGAGTTGCTTAGCGCGCAAAGGCACGATGTCTTGCGGTGCTTTGATGGCAGCGATTGCATGCAGATCAGCAGCGGTCGAAGCAGCAAATTCGTTGGCGGCATTGACGCCGAAAGCGGATGCTTTGGTGCTGTAGGCAACCGCCGCGTCAACACCTTTGAGGACGTTGGCGAGGTAAGCACGGTTCATTTCTGCGACTTGTTCAAACATTGGGATCATGGGGTGTCTCCTGAAGGTAAGGGGTTGGTGCAGTCAAAAAATGCTGCGGCGCACAAATTGAATGTTAGGCAAGTGAATATGACAAGTCAAGCACTTTATGTTGCGCCGCAACAAATTAGAGTTACCACTACAAGAAAAGGTTCAAAACGGGCCGCGATGCGCGTGCGATTCGTGTACTCACGCCGGGTAATCCTGCGCTAACCCGCATGCCACTTGAGTCCTAGCCTGCACTACAATGGCGCACTGCACAAATTAGGATATGAACGATGGCCACCAAGACCAGTGCCGCTCGCGGCGCGCGCTCCGCGATGCGCATCATCAAGAAGTATCCGAACCGCAGGCTCTACGATACGGCCACCAGCGGCTACATCACGCTGACCGACGTGCGGCAAATGGTGGTGGAGAACACGCCGTTCGAAGTGCGCGACGCGAAGACCAACGAAGAGCTGACGCGCACGATTCTGCTGCAAATTATTCTCGAAGAAGAGGCCGTTGGCGTGCCGATGTTCAGTAACGACATGCTGTCGCAGATGATCCGTTTTTATGGCGGCGCGATGCAGGGCGTGGTCGGTGGTCTGTTCGAACAGAACGTGCGCGCCTTCACCGAATTTCAGAAAAACATCGCTGAAAAAGGCGGCGCGCTCATTGGCAGCACGGGTGCTGACGGCGGGCAGGTGGGCTCGGAAGTGTGGCAGCAGTTCATGCAACTGCAAGCACCCGCGATGCAGGGTGTGATGGGCAACTACCTTGAGCAAAGCAGCAAGATGTTTCTCGACATGCAGCAAAAGATGAAAGAGAGCAGCAAGCAGTTTTTCCCCGGCTTCGCGTTTCCGGGGTTTCCGGGCGCAGGATCCGAGAAGAAGTAAGTTCAGCGGCTTAGAACTTGTCCGTAAATAAACCGCGATGCCTGACTTGCCCTTTTCGCCTCACTCAACGTTCCCCTTTTTTGCAATAGCTCGCTATTGCTGCAAAAGATGCGCCTCGATTGAGTCAAAAATTGCTGCGTCATGCATTCGCTCTTATTTACGGACAAGTTCTTAATCGTCTGAAATATAGGGTGCGCTTCGCGCACCATTACGTGTTTGCGCGGTGGGTCTCGTCGCCGCCGTTTGGTGCGCAGAGCGCACCCTATTTCCGCAATCCCTGACGTGCGTTTCGTCGCGGCACACAGATTTATCCACATGCCTACTTCCTCATCATCAACCGCCACCCACAAAGTCGGCTTCGTCTCACTTGGCTGCCCGAAGGCGCTCGTCGACAGCGAACAGGTGCTCACGCGCCTCAAGGCCGAGGGCTACGAAACGGTGGGCGATTACGCCGACGCCGACCTCGTGGTGGTCAACACTTGCGGCTTCATCGATGACGCGGTGGCCGAATCGCTGGACGCCATCGGCGAAGCGCTCGCTGAAAACGGCAAGGTCATCGTCACCGGTTGTCTCGGCGCAAAACAGGACGGCGATTTCATTCGCAACATTCATCCAAAAGTGCTCGCCGTTACCGGCCCGCATGCGCCGAACGAAGTGATGGACGCGGTGCATCTGCATCTGCCCAAGCCGCACAACAAATTTATCGACCTGGTGCCCGATCACGGCGTCAAGCTCACGCCGAAGCATTACGCGTATCTGAAAATTTCTGAGGGCTGCAATCATCGTTGCAGCTTCTGCATCATCCCGTCGATGCGCGGCGACCTAGTCAGCCGCCCGATTGGTGACGTGATGCGCGAAGCGGAATCGCTGGTGAAATCCGGCGTCAAAGAGCTGCTGGTGATCTCGCAGGACACCTCGGCGTACGGCGTGGACGTCAAGTCCCGCACCGATTTCGTCAACGGCAAACCGGTCAAGACGCGCATGCTCGAACTGGCCGAAGCGCTCGGCAGCCTCGGCGTGTGGACGCGCATGCATTACGTGTATCCGTACCCGACCGTCGATCAGGTGATTCCGCTGATGGCGCAGAGCACTTTGGCGTCAGGCGGTCGCGTGTTGCCTTATCTCGACGTGCCGTTTCAGCACGCCAACCCGCGCATCTTGAAGCTCATGAAACGCCCCGCTAGTGGCGAGAAGAACATTGAGCGCATTCAGGCATGGCGCGCTGCATGCCCTGACCTGACGATCCGTTCCACCTTTATCGTCGGATTCCCCGGCGAGACGGAAGCTGAGTTTGACGAGCTGCTCGACTTTTTGCAGGAAGCGCAACTGGATCGCGTGGGTTGTTTTGCGTATTCGCCCGTGGACGGCGCAACGGCCAACGGCTTGCCAGGCGCGCTGCCCGATGAAGTGAAAGAAGAGCGTCGTCAGCGATTTATGGAGGCGCAGGCGGAGATTTCCGAAGCGCTGCTACGCGCCAAGATCGGTCGTGAAATCGAAGTCATCGTCGATGACGTGCAAGACAACATCGCCGTCGCCCGATCATGGGCCGATGCCCCGGAAATCGACGGTCTCGTGCACGTGCAAAACGGCGGTGATCTGAACGTTGGCGACGTAGTGAAAGTCACCGTAGTCGAAACAACGGAGCACGATTTGATCGCGGTCCTGCCGGGGTACGAGCGCGACGGCGATTAGCCCGCCGCGTCGGCAACAAGCCCATGATTCGCGGCACGACAACGCTGATCGCCCACATCGGCTACCCAACGCATGCGTTCAAAGCGCCGCTGATCTACAACCCGTACTTCGAGAGTGCGGGGATTGATGCGGTCGTGATGCCGATGGGCGTCAAAGCGGAGGACTTTGAATCCGCATTGCGCACCATCTTCAAATTCACCAACATTCGCGGCGCGCTGATCACCATGCCGCACAAAGTCACTACGTGCGGATTGGTTGACGAGCTGTCGCCTACTGCGCAGATCGCCGGCGCGTGCAACGCGATTTTGTTGCGTCCCGACGGCACATTGCTCGGCGACATGTTCGATGGCGCGGGCTTCGTGCGCGGTGTGTTGCGCAAGGGCGTGAAGCTCGCCGATGCGCGCGTGCTGGTCGTCGGTTGCGGTGGTGTTGGATGCGCGATTGCGGCGTCGCTGGCGACGGCGGGCATCGCTGAAATCGGATTGTTTGATGTGATCTCCACGTCTGCCGAAGGATTGGCTGATCGTCTGCGTAAGCATTACTCCGCGCTCAAGGTCATCACCGGCTCGAACGACCCCGCAGGCTACGCCGTCGTCGTCAACGCCACGCCGATGGGCATGAATGACGGTGACGAATTGCCGATGGATGTATCGCGCATCGCGCCGACCACGTTCGTCGGAGAAGTCGTGATGAAAAAGGAAATGACCGCCTTCCTCGCCGCCGCGAAGGCGCGCGGCTGCCCGGTGCAGATCGGCAGCGACATGCTGTTCGAGCAAATTCCAGCCTATCTGGAGTTCTTCGGTTTCCCGACCACGACGCCGGAGGTATTGCGGTCGGTCGCGCGTTTGACGTACGAAGCGTAGCGCGGTTCGGCGTGCTCAGGGCTCGCGTAGCACGGCCGATGCAATCAACAAAAAGTGTTAACAGCTTTGCGTTGAAAGGCTTGTTGCATTGGGGTTAACATCGATATCAGCCATAAACCGACTATTGATAAATGCTGCGTTTAATCCGCATCCAATAACGAATACGTAATAAAGCTGTATCGATTTTTAGCATCGTTTTGAACTTCGGGCGTTCGCGTGCAAATTACGCCTCTGCCTCTGCCGCTCTCGCCTCGCGCTCAAACCGGTTGTCCCAGTAGTACGCCGACCACCGACGTGCGCGCCACGCGGCATACAGCCCGGCACCGACGTAGGCGAACGGAAACAGCGCGCCCCAGCGCTCACATTGCCGCACGTGAACATGCTCATGCACGCGGCATCGATCCATGCAGCCGCTATCTCGGGCAATGATGACGTGACCGATGGTGGCCGCCGCGAAGCCCTCGCCGCCCGACATCGCGCGAAACCATGGACCCTGCAAAAACCACGACAGCGCCGGACTGACGATTTCGAGCACGCCATCGTTGATGCGCCACTGCCCACGCCATACCGCGAGCGGCAACACCAGCAGCGCAAATAGGCTGACCGGCATCACCCACAGCAGGCGCGCGACGTTGGCAATACGTTGAGTGACGGATGACATGATTGCTAAGTTAACGTAGATTCCGTTCTTATTCACAGCCATCCGGTTTCCTGGAGACTTTTTATGCTGCCACGATTATCAACTTTGTTTGGTGCTGTGCTGTTGGCAGGCATCGTCGCGCCGACCGTCGCCGGAACGCTGGTGGCGCAAATCAAGGATCGAAACGGCGCACCGGTGATTAACGCCGTGGTGTACGCCCTGCCCGTTGGCAGCCAAGCGCCTCTAGTGTTGCCCACAGCCACAGGCATGGTCGAGCAGTCGTACTACAAATTTGAGCCGTACGTGAGCGTAGTGCAAACCGGCACCAAAATGCGCTTCCCGAACCGGGATCGCAACGAGCATCACATCAAGGTACTGTCCGGGCCGAGCGCGTTTGAACACAAGGTCTACACCCGCAAGGAGCCGGAGCCGACATTGCTGGATAAACCGGGTCAGATTACGCTGCAATGCCTCATCCACGACTGGATGAATGCGCACATTTACGTGATCGATTCGCCCTGGTTCGGCAAGACGAGCAAGTCCGGTTCCGCCGTGATCGAAAGCCTGCCGCCCGGTGAATATGACGTGTTTGTCACCCACCCGAGTTTGCTGATCCCCGGACAGGTGACGCCATCGATGCCACGCCGCGTAAGGTTTGATGCCAGCAATGTGCATGTGCTTGAAGCACGATTTGACCTGGTGCCAAAGGCCGAGCCGTCGCGGCGTACGCCCTCGGCTCAGTACGAGTAAGCAAACACAGGTACCGGTCGGCGGAACCTGAACGTACCGCGCATTCGTGCGTCATGGGTGACTGCTTTTGACAGACAAACAGCTTGATCTTTTTGCTGACGAGCGGGGCAACGCGCCGCTGCAAAGGTCGCTGTCGACCGAGCCAACCCCGCATGCCGAACTGCAGGTGCTTGCCGCGCCCGCCGACGAGGCCCTCAATGCACTCGGGCAGGCGATTCCCGCCGACGTACATCTGGGCACCTCGTCATGGAGTTTTCCGGGCTGGGCGGGAACGGTTTACGGGGGCAGCTACACCGACGTTCAACTGGCGCGGCGAGGGCTGGCGGCTTACGCCTCGCACCCGCTGCTGCGCGCTGTTGGCATTGATCGCACCTTTTATGCACCGATCAGCGAATCGGCGTTTCGCAGTTACGCCAGGCAGGCGCGTGAAGTTGCGCCGCGCTTCCGATTTCTTGTCAAGTCGCCAATGCTGTTCACCGGGCCTCGATTGCGCGCGGACGACGGTCAATGGGCGGACAATGAGGCGTTTCTGCACGCGAGTCTGGCCACCGCGCAGTTTGTGTTGCCGGCGACACAGGGGCTCGGAGACGCTTGTGGCCCGCTGGTGTTTCAGTTTCCGCCACTCGGCCCGAAATTTACGCGCGCGCCGCAGAAATTTGCCGATGCACTGGCTGAGTTTTTGATCGCGCTACCCAGGCTTTCCGGCCCGGCGTTTTATGCGGTGGAAGTACGTGATGCAGCGTTGCTGACCGACGATTATGTTGCTGCGTTGTGTGCTGGCGGAGCAACGCACTGCATCGCTATCCATGCGCGCATGCCACAGCCCCACGAGCAGGCAAAGTTTTGGCGCGAGTCGGGCCGCTTGCCGTTGGTGATTCGCTGGAGCCTGCATTCAGGCTTTAAATATGAAGAGGCGAAAGCACGCTACGCGCCATTCAATGCGCTCGTTGATGAAGATCCTGACGGCCGCGCCCAGGTCGCAGCCTTGGTGCTGGAAGCCACGCGAGCGAAACAGGAGTCATTTGTCATCGTCAACAACAAAGCTGAAGGGTCGGCACCGCTGACCATCCGTAAACTTGCAACGCTGGTGCGCGAGTACGGCGAGACCATCATCGTTTTGTAACGCACAGTGAGTAGGGCATCCGCGCAGCGCGCAGGAGCAGTTCAGCCAATTATTAACGAGTCAACTAAATGTGTCCTATCGCAACTGGTATCGCTCCCTCTCCCTCGGGGAGTAGAGCCTGCCCCGGCGAAGGCCGGGGGCGGGGGGGTGAGGGGGATTGCATGCGCAAGACACATTTGGGTGCCAAAACCCTCTCCCCGAGGGAGAGGGAGCCTGCCGAACCGGTCATATTTGATTGACTCAGAATAAAAAGGCGGATCACGCGAAACTTCGTGGCAGGAGGGAAGGGTGACTCACGATACTGGGCCCGTGGTGGAGCTCGCCACGGGCCGTCCTGCCCTCTTCGTGCTTGCGAAAGAGGGGATCGAGTCGCGTTGCGTTGCGTTTACTGCGGTCGCAGCCGCTTAACCTCCTCATCCGTTGGCTGCACGTCTTTACCATCGACATAACGCCAGTTGGTCATCACGCCTTTGCCGTCTTTTTGCGCCAGACGACCGACGTACGCGCCCATCGTCGACTGGTTGTCCTGCGCGCGCCAGGTGATCTTGCCGAACGGGGTGTCGACGACGAGGTTTTTCATCGCGGTTTGCATTTTTGCGGTGTCGGTTGAGCCCGATTTTTTGAGCATCGCGGCGATGGATTTCATCGTGGCGTAGCCGACGACTGAGCCCAAGCGCGGATGGTCTTTGTATTTGGCGAGATACGCCTCGCGGAACGCTTTGTGTTCCGGCGTGTTGATCTGTTCCCACGGGTAGCCGGTGACCAGCCAGCCGGTCGGCGTTTCGTCTTTCAACGTGTCGAGGTATTCCGGCTCGCCAGAGAGCAGACTGACTACAGGGCGATCCTTGAACAAGCCGCGCGTGTTGCCTTCACGAACAAACTTTTGCAGGTCCGCGCCAAAGGTAACGTTGAAGATAGCGTCAACTTTGGCGTCGATCAGCGCTTGCGCAACGGCACCCGCATCGATCTTGCCGAGTGGTGCAGCTTGCTCGATAAATTCCACGCCACCCGCTGGTTGCGCGGCGATCAGCAGCTTCTTGAACGAGGCTGCGGCGGATTGGCCATATTCGTAGTTCGGGTACACGATGCCCCAACGCTTTTTGTTCAGCTTGGCAGCCTCGGGCACCAGCATCGTCGTCTGCATATAGGTGGAGGCGCGCAAGCGGTAGGTGTACGCGTTGCCGTTGCCCCAGGTCACTTTGTCGGACAGCGGCTCGCTGGCGACGAACAGCACTTTGCGCTGCTTGGCGAAGTCGCCGACGGCCAAACCAATGTTCGACAGGAACGTGCCGGAAATCAACGCGACCTTTTCGCGCGCAACGAGCTCTTCTGCGACACGCACGGCGTCGCCCGGATTGGCGTTGTCGTCGCGAAAAATGGTTTCCAGCTTTTTGCCGCCCATGCTGGAAATGCCACCGGCTTTGTTGATTTCGTCCTGCGCCAGCTCCCAACCTTTTTTGTAGGGCTCAAGGAAAGCGGGCTGCGCTTTGTAGCTGTTGATTTCGCCGATTTTGATCGTCGCTTGCGCGAAACTCGCGCTGGCGGCAAGGGCTGAAAGTGACACTGCGAGGAGGGAGCGGTTCATTGTATTTTCCTGAGATCAAAAGCAAGTAACGGGCTCGAAAAGCGAGCGCGTCGATAACGTAGCAGCGAGCGATTCGTTTACACAGCGGCGGCGGTAGTGATCGAGCGCGGCAATGTACCGCATTCCCCAAAAATGCGAGAAAATAGCGAACTAATTCATATAGAGGAGTTCGCAATGAAATTGGCTCTCACGATTCTTAAATATCTCGTTGGCATCATCGTGTTGTTGCTGGCGATTGCGTTTTTGCTGCCGAGCGGCTACTCCGCGCAGCGCAGCACGACGATCAATGCGCCCGCTGAAAAAGTGTTTCCACTGATCGCGAACCAGAAAGAATGGAAGCGCTGGAGCGTCTGGAATCAGCGCGACCCGAACATGGAGCTGAGCTACTCCGGCCCGGAAGCCGCAGCGGGTGCCAAATGGGCGTGGAAGAGCAAGTCTGAGGGCAACGGCGGCATGGAATGGTCGGTCGTTGAGCCGAACAAACGCGTTGGCTACATTCTGACGATGGAGGGCATGACGCCAGCGACGGGCGACCTGTTCGTAGCGCCCGAGGGTTCGGGCACCAAGGTTACGTGGACGATGAAGGGCGACGCGGGCATGAACCCGATGTTCCGCTGGTTTGGCCTGTTTATGGACACAATGATTGGCCCCGATTTTGAAGCGGGACTGAAAAATCTCAAGAAATTGGCGGAGGCCGCATGATGATCGTCGCTGAAGAAAAGAAAGCTGCGTATCGTGATTACGCTGCGCCGCAACGCACCGATGCGGTGGACACCGTGCGCGAGTTTTATCGTCTGAATCACCAGAACCAGACCCATGATTTCGTGCTCAGGAAAAAGGCCGAATACCTCGGCTTCAACCGTACGAAGATGACGCCGTGGGAAGCGCTCGATGTCCTAAACACGCTGGTCGACGATAGCGACCCGGACATCTCGCTGCCGCAGATTGATCACCTGATTCAGACCGCCGAGGCGATGCGCGCTAACAACGAGCCGGACTGGATGGTGCTGACCGGTTTCGTTCACGATCTCGGCAAAGTGCTATGCCTGTTTGGTGAGCCGCAATGGGCGGTGGTGGGCGACACGTTCCCCACGGGCTGCGCGTATTCGTCAAAGAATGTTTACTCGGAGTTTTTCGCGCTGAACCCGGATTCGCAGCGTGCTGAATTGCAGACAAAACTCGGTGTTTACAGCGAGAAATGCGGCCTGGAAAAAGTGCACATGAGCTGGGGTCATGATGAGTATCTGTATCACATGATGCAGCCTCATTTGCCACTGCCTGCGCTGTACATGATTCGCTTTCACAGCTTTTATGCGTGGCATCGCGAGAACGAATATCAGCACCTGTGCAACGCGCAGGACGACGAGATGAAACCGTGGGTGCAGCGCTTCAATCCATACGATTTGTATTCGAAAAATCCGAATCGGCCGAAGTTGGCAGACGTGAAGCCTTATTACGAGGATTTGCTGGCGAAATACTTGCCGGGTACGTTGGCGTTTTGACGATATAGCTTTTGCGTGAAACCACCATTTTATTGGGTCCACGTCGCGAAATGCACCAATATCGACTGAGGCTTTTTTGACGCCTTAGCCCCTATGCAATAGCGCTTTCAGCGAAAAGCTGATAGTCGAACGGTTGCCTTTTTGGACTCAGCCAACGTGGTCAAAGCAGATCGCCACCGACTAAGCTTTTCTCGCCCGACACTTTTCTGCGATGTTTCGCTCGCCTAATCCGCGATATCGGCGTAATCTGCGTCAACAAGTTCTGTGTCCACCGCTCAAGGGCACCTCTAATAATTCATTTTTGGGGATGCAGTGTCGCAGTTGGCAACGTCGGCCCGGAGCGCAGCAACCGCAACGTACGCCCTGGTACGTGAGGAT
>JAYVNO010000063.1:0-19128 GCA_043758415.1 Burkholderiales bacterium | reverse complement strand
GCGATGGCCTTGGTGTGTGCGACATCGCTTCACGCCGCGCCGATCAAAACCGAGCACGCCGAAGTCGAACTGATCGCCGAGAAAACGGCGTGGGTTCGTGGCGAGAACAACGTCATCGGCCTGTCGATCAAGCATGCACCGCATTGGCACACGTACTGGAAGAACCCCGGCGACTCTGGTTATCCGACAAAAATTACGTGGGACGTGCCGTCGGGTTACGGCGTCGGTGAATTTGACTGGCCCACGCCGAAGCGCCTCGCGACCGGGCCCATCGTCAATTTTGGCTATGAAGGCGAAGTGCTGCTTCCGGTCACGATCAGCGTGCCGTTGGCCGCAAAGGTCGGCGAATCGGTAACGCTCAAAGGCAAGGCCGAATGGCTGGTTTGCAAAGACGTTTGCATCCCCGAAGAGGGCGACGTTTCAGTGACCTTGCCGGTCGCAGCGCGCAACGCGTCCGGCGCTGACAGCGCGCGGTTCGCGTCCGCCCGCGCCGCGACGCCCGGTGACGCGAGCGCGTGGAAGGCGACGCTTTACACGGCGGCGAATGCTGCGCGTGACGCGTGGCTTGATGTGCTGGCACCTGCAGGTGCTGCGGCGCTCACCGCGCTTGATGTGTTCCCGGTGACCGAACAAGTCAACGACCCGTCGGTACAGCAGGTTTATCGCACAGCGCTTGGTTACGCGGTCAAGTTGAAACTGGTGGATGGCGTCAAGCTGCCCGAGCGCATGCCCATCGTGCTGGCTGCGTCTGGCCCGATGGGAGCGAAAGGCGAGATCGCCGGTAACACGTTGGCGACCGTGAGCAATGCGGCTTTTGTGTTGCCTGCTGGCGCGACCGCGCTGAGCGGCCAGGCTGCCGACGTGGACTCATCATCAAACGCGCTTACGTTCTGGTCTGCGCTGTTACTGGCGTTCCTCGGCGGAATGATCCTGAACTTGATGCCCTGCGTGTTTCCGGTGTTGTCGTTAAAGATTTTGTCGTTTGCGAAATATGGTGGCAGTGCGCCCCCCTCTCCCTCGGGGAGAGGGGTTGGGGGTGAGGGTGCGGGTGGCGCTAGGAATCACGATGGCGTTGTGGACAAATTTCCCCCTCACCCCGTAGCCGTAGGCGACAAGTGTGTCGCTGCTCTCCCGCCAGGGGAGAGGGGACAAGACAGCGGCATGGCGAAGGTCATCGCCATGCGCCAACACGGCATTTACTACGCCGTCGGCGTCGTCCTCTCATTCCTCGCGCTCGCTGGCGTCATGCTCGCACTCAAGAGCGCAGGAAACGCCATTGGCTGGGGCTTCCAGCTTCAGAACCCTGGCGTGGTGTGGGTGCTGGCGGTGATCTTTTTCCTGATCGGCCTCAATCTGATGGGCGCGTTTGAGGTCGGTCAACTCGCGCCGTCATCGCTTCTCTCGATGCAGGCAAAACATCCCGGTGTCGATGCGTTTTTCTCCGGCGTTTTGGCGGTGATCGCAGCCAGCCCATGCACCGCGCCATTCATGGGCGCAGCGCTGGGATTTGCGCTGACGCAGAGCGCGGCTGCTGCGCTGGCCGTGTTTGCGGCGCTGGGCCTCGGCATGGCGCTGCCGTACGTGCTGCTAGCGTGGTTTCCTAAGTGGCTGGACAAGCTGCCGCGTCCGGGACCATGGATGATTACGTTCAAGCAGTTGCTGGCGTTTCCGATGTTTTTGACTGTCGTGTGGTTGATGTGGGTGATTTCGTTGCAGGCGGGCGCGGACGGTGCGGCAATTGGTTTGCTCGGGCTCGTTGGGCTCGCGTTCGCGGCTTGGTTGATCGGCTCGATGAAGTCCGGCGTGCGCTGGGCCGGCGTCGCGGCGGCGGTCATCGCGATGGCGCTGGCATGGCCTGCCAGCGAGCCCGCGCAGGCGGCCACAGCGTCGGTCAAAAGTAGCAAAGCCAACTGGCAACCGTGGGATCCTGCTGCTGTCGCCAAGCTCAACGCCGAAGGCAAACCGGTGTTCGTGGATTTCACCGCCGCCTGGTGCGTGAGCTGTCAGGCGAACAAGCGGTTAGTGCTCACTCGCGCTGAAATTGAGGCACTGTTTGAACAAAAGAAGGTGACGCTGATGCGCGCCGACTGGACCAATCGCGATGAGCGCATCACGCAGGCGCTGGCCGCGATGAACCGTTCCGGCGTACCGGTATACGTTTTGCATGCGCCCGGTAAAGCGCCGCAACTCTTGCCGGAACTGCTGA
The DNA here is from genome assembly GCA_043758415.1 of Burkholderiales bacterium. Taxonomy (GTDB): domain Bacteria; phylum Pseudomonadota; class Gammaproteobacteria; order Burkholderiales; family Casimicrobiaceae; genus Casimicrobium. The sequence continues at coordinate 16,922 of JAYVNO010000063.1, read as the reverse complement.
CTACGGGTATCGTCAAAGAAGCATTGGTGGCGCTGCCCTAGTTGTGTAGGAGCGGCTCTGCCGCGACCCGCGCTGGTTATCGCGCCGATGGTCGCGGCAGAGCTGCTCCTACCGATTTGTTTTACCCTTCAATTTCCAACCAAGGAATCCCCATGATCCGCACCCTCGCCGCTCTCCTCGTGACCACCGCCATGGCCGCTGCGCACGCCGTCACTGTTGGTCAAGCCGCCCCTGATTTTTCGCTGACTGACGTCAACGGCAAGACCGTGAAACTGTCCGATTTCAAAGGCAAAAACGTGGTGCTGGAATGGACTAATCCCGGTTGCCCGTTCGTCGCCAAACATTACGGATCGAACAACATGCAGTCGCTGCAGGCCGATGCCAAGGCCAAAGGCGTAGTCTGGCTGTCGATCAACAGCACCGAGAAAAATCACTCGGATTACCTCGCGCCAGCCAAGCTCAACGCCAAAATGAACGGCGAGTGGAAAGGTGCTGCAAGCTATCTGCTGATGGATGAGAGCGGCAAGGCGGGTCAGGCTTACGCCGCGAAAACGACACCGCACATGTACCTGATCGACCCGAGCGGCAAGCTGGTTTACGCCGGTGGCATCGACGACAAACGCAGCACCAACCTGGCCGATGTGAAGACGGCAAAAAACTTTGTGCGCGCCGCGCTGGATGAGACGTTGGCGGGCAAACCGGTGACGGTTGCGACGGCGCAGCCATACGGTTGTAGCGTCAAATATCAGTAACAACTTTTAACTAAACTGCCCTGAAAGCACCAGTTCTCTGGGGCTTTCGTTTTGTTAGGCTTTATGTCGATAATTGGGTTATTCAGCATCCATGCCCATATGGATTGGGCGTTTCAGCGAAAAGCTGACTAACGTAATCTGGCGGCTGAGTCGCAAGTTCTGATTTGGCGTCATTCTCGGCAAAGCCGGGAATCCAGAAAGTTTGCGGTCACAACTGCGGTGAATGACGCGCCTGCTTAGCTGCGTGCTGGATACCCGGCTGCGCCGAGTATGACGTCGGCGTTGTAGCCTTTACTTCACGCAATGCCCTTGTAGAAGCGGCTTGCCGCGACCTTCGCGTTGACTGTTGACGTGTCGCGACAAGTCGCTCCTACAAAAGCCTACGCCATCCAAACGGGCAAACCCCTATTTGCAAATATGCGTGTACGCGCATAATTGCAAAAAAGGAGGAACTTGCAACATGCAAGAACTTGAACCCGTTTTCGACAAAGTCGCTCGCTATTTCTCGTTGCTCTCGGACGCGTCGCGTCTGAAAGTCATCCACGCCGTCTGCAACACCGAGCAGAGCGTGACAGACGTGATGACCGCGACCGGTTTGTCGCAAAGTGCTGTATCCCGCCACCTGACCAACTTGCATCTGTCCGGCGTCGCATCGCGGCGCAAGGCGGGCGCGCAGGCGTTGTACGTCATCAGCGACATCACGCTCACCGAAATTTGCCGCACCGCCTGCGTGAGCCTGATGGCGCGCGAGAGCGATGAGTTGGCGGCTGCCAGCGCACTGCGTGAAAGCGCGACGCAATTCATGGCGCAGGCCGACGCTGACGTGCCTGCATTCACTGAGTTGCAAAGCAAACCCGCGCAACCGCAAGCCGCACGACGATGAGTTCTATGACTGTGAATCGCTTTGGTCGCCTGCAAAAAGCGCCAGAATTTTTGCTGACACGTGACGCGATGACGCTGCCGCGCGATGACCGTCGTTTGTTCTTGCGCAAGGCATTTCTGGCCGCGAGCGCGGCAACGATTGCGGGCACGTCAGCCCGCGCTTTCGCCACCAATGAAGCAACAGGCGATCCCGCGATTCTGAATCTGCCCGCCCACACCAAAGGCCTCGGCCAGCCCGTCGCATCACGCGGCTACGGGCAGCCCTCGAAGTATGAGGAAAACCTGCAACGCCGCGAAAGCCCCGGCCTCACACGCGTCGGCGCAGCGAGCGTGAGCTTTGCGCCGCTGCAAGGCTTTTTCGGCATCATCACGCCGAGCGGTTTGCATTTTGAGCGGCATCATCAGGGCTGGTGGGATATTGACCCGTCGCAGCACCGTTTCATGATCAACGGGCTGGTCGCGAATCCGAAGGTCTACACGATGGACGACCTGATGCGCATGCCGAGCATTTCGCGCATGCACTTTCTCGAATGTGGTGCCAACACCGGCATGGAATGGGGCAACGTTGCGGTGCCCACGGTGCAGTACACGCACGGCATGCTGTCGTGCTGCGAGTTCACCGGCGTGCCGCTCAAATGGCTGCTCGACGACTGCGGTATCGATCTCAAAAAAGCGAAGTTTGTTTTGGCCGAAGGCGCGGATGGAAGCAGCATGACGCGCACCATCAACATTAATAATGCGCTCGACGATGTGATGGTGGCCTACGGCATGAACGGTGAGATGCTGCGCCCGGAAAACGGCTATCCGCTGCGCCTCGTGGTGCCCGGTGTGCAGGGCGTGTCGTGGGTGAAATATCTGCGCCGCATCGAAGTCGGCGACATGCCGTATGCAACGAAAGATGAAACGTTGCATTACATCGATCTGATGCCCGATGGCCAGCATCGCCAGTATTCAAGCATTCAGGAAGTCAAAAGCGTGATCACGTCGCCATCGGGCGGGCAGGTGCTGTTCGACAAGGGATTTTTCAACGTCACCGGCATCGCGTGGAGCGGTCGCGGCAAGATTCGCAAAGTGGATGTGTCGGTCGATGGTGGCAAAAACTGGAAGGCTGCACGGTTGGAAACGCCAGTGCTCGACAAGTGTTTGACGCGGTTCAACATTGACTGGACATGGGATGGCAAGGACGCAATTTTGATGTCGCGTGCGACTGATTCGACTGGGCAAATACAGGCGTCAATCAGCGCGATGCGCAAGGTGCGAGGGACGCGTTCGATTTATCACAACAACGCGATTCAAAGCTGGCTGGTTTCAGCGAATGGGGAGGTTAGTAATGTTCAGATTGGCTGAGCCTCTATTCGCACCATCAGCGCGACGCACCTCTCCCGCGAGCGGCAGGCGCAGACTTGTGCCAGTCGGCGCAGGGTGCCCCACCGACGCGGGTGAGGGTGTCGTAGTCCTTCCGCATAGCGCAAACACTTCTTTGCTTGCCGCCGCACCCTCACCCCAACCCCCTCCCGCGCGCGGGAGAGGGAGCAGACTGCTGGTCGCTGCAACCTTGTTCGTCCTCGCGGGCAATAGCTTCGCTCAACCCAAATTCCCAAACCTAGGCCGCCCCGCCACCCCCGCCGAAATCCGCGCGTGGGACATCGACGTTCGCCCCGATTTCAAAGGACTGCCCGTGGGTTCCGGTTCGGTCAGCAAAGGGCAGGACGTCTGGGAATCCAAGTGTGAAAGCTGCCACGGCGCGTTCGGTGAATCAAACGTTTACTTCACGCCGATCATTGGCCACACCAAACCTGGCGACATTCAAACCGGCCACGTCGCCGCATTGCGTGCCGAAACCGTGCCGCAGCGCACGAGCCTGATGAAGCTCTCTACGCTGTCGACGTTGTGGGATTACATCAATCGCGCGATGCCGTGGAACGCGCCTAAAAGCTTGAGTACGGACGAGGTTTACGCGGTCACGGCGTACATCCTGAATCTCGGCAACATCGTTCCGGCGGACTTTGTGTTGTCGGACAAAAACATTGCGGACACGCAGAAAAAGCTGCCCAATCGTAATGGCACGACTACGGCGCACGCGATGTGGAACGTCAAAGACAAACCTGATGTGCAGGGCGCAATTTGCGTCAACAACTGCGCACGCGAGGTCGCTATCACCAGCCGTCTGCCCGAATATGCGCGTAATGCCCACGGCAACATCGCTGAGCAAAATCGCATCGTCGGCGCTGTACGCGGCGCAAACACCGCAGCGGCCACTAGTCCCCTCTCCCTGGGGGAGAGGGTTAGGGAGAGGGTGGTGGCGGTCGAACCAAACACACAAGCGCGAGACCCTCTCCCCCCGCCCTCCCTCCCGGGGGGAGGGAGCCAAACTGTCGCTGCGTTTGCGCTCGCCCAAAAGCACACCTGTACAGCCTGCCACGGGGTGACCAACAAAATTCTCGGCCCGTCATTCGCCGACATCAGCAAAAAATACGGCACCGCATCGGCGGCGACGCTGATCGCAAAAATCAAGGCAGGTGGCAACGGCGTGTGGGGCAGCGCGCCAATGCCTGCGCAGGCTCACGTGCCAGACGCCGATATTCGCGCGATGGCCGAGTGGCTAGCGGCTGGAAAGTTTTAACCAATCCGCAGAATGGATATTCGGGATTACCACCTTGGATTTGCGTTGCGCAAACCTAAAATTAATCTATCAACACAATCAGGAGGATGTTCGATGAATATCAAACGTAGACAGACGATCAAGGCGGGCTCAAGCCTTGCGTTGGTCGTTGCAGCCATCGCATCCGGTGCGTTGCCGACGAGCGCATTTGCCGACTGGAACAAGGCCGCATTCGAGGCGAAAAACATGGCCGACGTTTTGAAGGCGATGGGCGGTGCTAGCGCCGAGAAGTCAGCCGACATCGTCATCACCGCGCCGGACATTGCTGAGAACGGTGCCGTGGTGCCGGTGGCGGTTGCAAGCAAAATCGCAGGCACGCAATCGATCTCGATTCTGGTCGAGAAAAACCCGTCCAGCCTCGCTGCCGAATTTGAAATTCTTCCGGGCACCGAAGCCAACGTCGGCACCCGCGTGAAGATGGGCCAAAGCTCGAACATTCACGCGGTGGTTAAAGCCGGCGGCAAGTATTACGTTGCAACCAAAGAAGTGAAAGTCACCCTCGGTGGGTGTGGAGGTTAATCATGGCTGATCCGATGCGCATTCGCGCGCAACAAAAAGGCGACGTAACCGAAGTGCGTGTGCTCATGGCACACATCATGGAGACAGGTCAGCGCAAAGACAGCGCGGGCAACACCGTGCCAGCGCACCACATTCAAACCGTGACGGCGACGTGGAATGGCAAGCCTGTTCTGTCGGCTAACTTCGGCCCCGCCGTGTCGCAAAACCCGGTGATGAATTTCACCTTCAAGGGCGGTGCCAAGGGCGATAAAGTGATCGTCACCTGGACGGATAACAAGGGCGATAAACGAACGGACGAAGCGGTAATTTCGTAGCGATTTTGCAGTCGCGCAAAGCGCGGCGTGGCCCCCTCTCCCCTCGCGGGAGAGGGCTAGGTGAGGGGGGCGGATGTGCAGAATTGTGCGATCTGCAAACCAACCAACCCCTCACCCCCACCCTCTCCCGCAAGGGGAGAGGGAGTCAAACCGGAGGAGTTCACGTGAAAACACAATTGATCGCCGTACTGCTAGCCACGCTAGCCTTACCGCTCGCCGCTCAGGACGTGCAAAAGCAAATCGACCGCTATCGTGAACTGCTCGCCGACGGCAACCCCGCCGAGCTGCTTGAAATGCGTGGCGAGGATTTATGGAAGCAAAAGCGCGGCCCTAAAAACGCCTCGATGGAAGCCTGTGATCTCGGCCTCGGCGCAGGTAAAGTGGCAGGCGTCAACGCCGTGTTGCCGCGCTATTTCGCCGACGTGAATCGCGTGATGGATCTCGAGTCACGCATCGTGCATTGCCAAGCCACGTTGCAGGGCTTCACGACGAGCGAGCTAACCAAGCGTCCGCATTCGTTGAACGCCGCCGAGCGGCAGACCGAACATGAAGCGCTCACGGCCTACGTCGTGGGCCAATCGCGCGGTGCCAAAGTGAATCTTCCGCAGAGCCACGTGAAGGAGCAAGAGTCCTTCTTACGCGGCGAAAAAATGTTCTTCTTCAAGGGCGGCCCATACGATTTTGCCTGCGCCACGTGCCACGGCGTCGACGGTCAGCGCATTCGTCTGCAGGATTTGCCCAATTTTCAGAAAGCCGACAACGCCCAACGCGCATTCACCACCTGGCCCGCCTATCGCGTGAGCCAGGGCGCGATGCGCACAATGCAGTGGCGCTTGCTCGACTGCTTCCGCCAACAGCGCCTGCCCGAGCTTGAGTTCCTGTCACCCGCGTCCGTCGACCTGATCACCTACATGGGGGTGAAGGGCAAGGACGGCACGATGGACGCTCCTGCGATTAAGCGCTAATCCGACGAACAAGGAATTCATCATGAACAAAAAAACTGTGATCGGAAGCGGCCTGATCGTCACCGTTGTTGCGGTACTCGCAGGCTGTGCAGCCATGACGCTTGCGCCCGTCGCGAAAACACCCACCGACGCCGAAATTGTCGCCTTGTTGAAGGCATCTTTCAAAGAATCACCCGCTGCAAAACTTGATCGTCTCGATCAAACACCACTGCAAATCGCCTGCACCGAAGCCTCTCGCAACAACAAACCGCTCGACGAAAAACTGCGTGAGCAATTGCAGGCCGCAGCGCTCGCTTCGGTCAAGTATCCAGCCGACGGCAAGTACCTCGGCGACTGGAAAAAGGGTGAGGCCATCGCGCAAAACGGTCGTGGTCTGCAATTTACCGACAAGATCGGCGACGTCGCTGGCGGCAACTGCTACGCCTGCCATCAGATCGACAAAAAAGAAATCGCGCACGGCAACATCGGCCCGACGCTCACCGGTTACGGCAAGTTGCGCGGCCAGACCGACCCGATCCTCAAATACACCTGGGCCCGCATCTGGAACAGTCACTCGTTCAACGCCTGCGCCAACATGCCGAGGTTTGGGGATGCGGGGATTCTGACCGAAGCGCAGATCAAGGACGTGATGGCGCTACTGCTGGACCCGGCGAGCCCGGTGAACCAATAGCTAATCACGATGCGCCCGACTCTCCACCTGCCGTCATTCTCGCGAAGCGGGAATCCAGCTCGTAATCCGCGCGAAGCGCAATTCAGTCCCCTCTCCCATCGCGGGAGAGGGTTAGAGCCTGCCCCGGCGAAGGCCGGGGGTGGGGGGCACGTGGAATGATGTGGTTTGTTGGCCACGGCTGCGTTTCGCCTGACGGCGAGTCACTTTTGGCGCTGCCCAAAAGTAACCCAACGGCTAGCCCCTGCACCCCGCTTCATCCACCGGTGCTCGCGGAGCACGCAAAGGCGGGCGGGATGCGTCAACGGCACACGAAAGCTTCGCTGACGCTACGCACAGTGTGTTCTAGAGGCCGCATCTACGACCGCCGTTGCTCCGCTCCTCGGCGCGGGCTGAAGGGGCGGTTGGTTGGGCAACAGCTTTATGGTGAAAGCCTTATTTCACATGGGCTAATGCCAATAAATGATCATTTATCGACTTTATGCGCTTTTTGCCACTTAGCCCTATTGAATGGGCGTTGCAACATAAAGATGCTTGTAACCCGGAATGCGCTTTGCTCCTTCCGGGCTACCGTGAAGTGAATTGCGCAGGCATCGAATTGGGTTACGCCAAGTTGAGTTCCGTAGGGTGGGCACCCCGTGCCCACCGTCCGGTTGCAAATGCACCCTGATTTGAGTGCTGCGTTTTGGTGGGCACGGGGTGCCCACCCTACAGCTCGCTACTGCGAAACCTTCGCTTGGCAAACGATTCGGTTCATTCAACGAACCCCCTCACCCCCGGCCTTCGCCGGGGCAAGCTCGTCCCCTCTCCCGCTAGGGGCGAGGGGACGAGAAAGCGCTTCGCGCGGGCTACGAACTGGATCCCCGGCTCCGCCGAGGATGACGACGGATGTGTTCTGCAAAAGGCAACAGTTATGCAACGTAGAGAATTCTTAAACCTCCTAGCCATCGCCGCCGCAGCAGGCGCTGCGCTGGATTCCAAGGCGCTGCTCGCCGCAACCGAATCTGGCAAAAGCGCAGCCAGCTTCTACGACCTGCCGCGTTTCGGCAACGTGCATTTGCTGCACTTCACCGATTGCCATGCGCAGTTAAAACCGATTTATTTCCGCGAACCCAGCGTCAATCTGGGCTACAACGCGGCGCTGAATCAGGCACCGCATCTGGTCGGCGAGCACCTGCTCAAGGCATTCAATGTGCCGCGCGGCACGCGCAACACCTATGCGTTCACCTACCTCGATTTCGAGGCGGCGGCCAAGGCGTACGGTAAGGTCGGCGGCTTTGCGCACATGGCCACGTTGGTGAAGCAACTGAAGGCGTCGCGCCCCAACGCTTTGCTCCTCGACGGCGGCGATACGTGGCAGGGCTCGGCGACGGCGCTGTGGACGAACGGGCAGGATATGGTGGACGCCTCGCTTCTGCTCGGCGTGGACGTGATGACGGCGCATTGGGAGTTCACGCTGGGCGCGAAGCGCGTGCAGGAGATTGTCGGGAAGGACTTCAAGGGAAAGGTCGATTTCGTTGCGCAAAACGTGAAGACGACCGACTTTGAAGACCTCGTGTTCAAGCCATACACGATGAAGGAGATGAACGGCGTGCCGGTCGCCATCATCGGCCAGGCCTTCCCGTACACGCCGATTGCCAACCCACGCTATATGACGCCGGACTGGTCGTTCGGCATTCGCGAAGACGACATGCAAAAGACCGTGGACGACGCGCGCGCGAAGGGCGCAAAAGTGGTCGTGCTGCTGTCCCATAACGGCATGGATGTGGACCTGAAACTCGCCTCCCGCGTGCGTGGCATCGACGCGATTTTGGGCGGTCACACGCATGACGGCGTGCCCGGCGCGATCCCGGTCAAGAATCCGGGCGGCACGACGCTGGTGACCAATGCCGGGTCGAACAGCAAGTTCCTCGGCGTGCTCGATTTTGACGTGAAAGACGGCGCGATTCGCGACTTCCGCTACAAGCTGTTGCCGATTTTTTCAAACCTGCTTCCGGCTGATCCGGCGATGCAGGTGCTCATCACAAAAATGCGTGCACCTTATGAAGCAAAGCTCAGCGAAAAGCTCGCCACGACTGACGCCATGCTCTATCGCCGCGGCAATTTCAACGGCAGTTTTGATCAACTGATTCTTGATGCGCTGATGGAAACGAAGAACGCCGAGATCGCGTTTTCGCCGGGCTTCCGCTGGGGCACGTCACTGCTCTCCGGGCAGGCGATAACGCGCGAAAACTTGATGGATCAAACCGCGATTACGTACCCGTACACCACTGTCACCAACATGAGTGGCGAGATGATCAAGACGGTGCTCGAGGACGTTGCCGACAACCTGTTCAACCCCGATCCGTATTACCAGCAGGGCGGCGACATGGTGCGCGTCGGCGGCCTGCAATACACGATTGACCCGCTCGGCGCGCAGGGCCAACGCATCAGCGACATGCGGCTCAAGGGCACGCTGATTGATGCGTCGAAAACGTACAAAGTGGCGGGTTGGGCACCAGTGGCGGAGGCCGCGCGCGATGCTGCAATCGCAACCAAGGCCGAGCCAATTTGGGATGTCGTCGAAGGCTGGCTCAAGTCTAAGCAACGCGTTACTGCGCGCAAGCTCAACATGCCCAAAATATTGAATGCTGGCGGCAACAAGGGCATGGTGTAAGCCCTTTGTAGGAGCTGCTCTGCCGCGACCCACTCGGACCCATCGCATCCCGTGGTCGCGGCACCGCCGCTCCTACAGCGCAACGATAGACCGATGATGGAGGAATCGTGATTTGTCGAAATGCGATCACAGCGTGTCAATGTCGCCGCTGCTATTTGCGACCTCTCGGGCTGCTGTGGCCCACAACAGCCTCACGCTGCCTTCCACCACCCTAATCCACGGCCCTCTCCTCACCCCGACCGCTGGCGCAACAAGACTCTCATCGTCGAACGCTTCGCCACCTGGTGCCCGTTCTGTAAGGTGCAGAATCCGAAGCGCGACACACTGCTGCGCGTCAATTAATCAAGGGCCTCGACGTGCTCGCGCTGTCCGTCGACAGTCGCGAGGACGAACTCAAGGGCACCTCTAATAATTCATTTTTTGGGATGCAGTGTCGCAGTTGTCAACGTCGGCCCGGAGCGCAGCAGCCGGAGCGTACGCGCAGGTCACGTGAGGATTGCGAGCACCGCGCGACGACACAATGCGCCCCACAAATGAATTATTAGAGATGCCCTCCAGCAGGTCGAACTGGGCGAGTTGCCCAATGGGGACGTGACCGAGTTCACGTGCTGGTTATAATTTAAAACTGCACTCAGCCGGGGTGGCGGAATTGGTAGACGCAGCGGATTCAAAATCCGCCGTTAGTGATAATGTGCGGGTTCGAGTCCCGCCCTCGGTACCAGCAAAATCCAAGCACTTAGCGACGTTGCGCAGGTTTGCGCATGATTGGTTTGGTTGACTTTTTGTCCGATGCTGTTTGACAAATCATTGCTGTGCCACGTTTTAAGGTGCCGCCCAGATGGTAGACAGCGGTAGTTTCGCGCGGCTTCACGCTACTTCGTTTTCGTGTGCAAATCTACGGTTGCCTGGTGATGTTTACCCTGTGGTCCAGGTGCCCCTGAGCCGAAACAAAAGCCGCCCGCATTGGTGACGTTTTTGGCTCGAATGTCTCGGCGTTGACACGAGACGTTGGAGCGCTTTTGCGGCTCATAACCAAGTCAACGCTGCATTGATTTCGTAACCGCGCTACCCGACTGATTTACCGTGAACTGAGTAACACCGGATTTCCAAAATCGTCTCAGAACATGCGCCACCTCCAGCTCAAAACTGTGATGGGCTGTGGCCCCTGATGTCGGCGCTGGCGATTAGCTTTGTTTCAGCGTCTGGGGTTACCAATGCGTGAATTTGAAAGGAACCAGATAGTGCGGCGACTACACACGGTTACGAAAGTGGCGATGCTCGTATTGAGCGCGCTGTCACTCAGCAGCGTTTCACAGGCTGAACTCATTGACGTGAAATGGGACACAGTCGGCAAATTCGAGCGCACGCATAACATCGCACCCGGCAAGTTTGTGGAGTTTTGCGAAAATCTACCCAAGGACAGTGCCGTGACCTGGCAATTCAAGGCGTCTGCGCCACTAAATTTCAACATTCACTTTCATCAGGGCAAGGAGGTCGCGTTCGCCGAAAAGCAAGACAGCGTGTCCAAGCTTCAGGGCACCCTCGTTGCGCAAAGCGACGAGGACTACTGCTGGATGTGGACTAACAGGGGTAACGCTGCGTCAAACATTCGCGCGTTGCTGGCGAAGGTGACAGCCAAGCGGTGAAGGCTAATGAGCGGTCCTGTGGATGTCTCGGTTTGTCGCTGCTGTTGGCCTCCGATTGGTCAAACATTGTCATGATAAATAGCGTCAAGCCGATGTGACCGCGTCGACTGCACCCCATTTCCAGTCCCGGATTTCAGGCATGTCTTCCCCGTGTTCGCAGATGTATTGCCTATGCGCCACCAGTTTCTCGCGCAACTGCTGTTGGAGCTCCGTGCCTCGATCACCGGTCTGCGGCAAGCGGTCAATCGCAGCAATGACAAGATGGAAACGATCAAGCTCATTGAGCACCGTCATGTCAAACGCGGTGGTGATGGTGCCTTCTTCCTTGTAGCCGTGGACATGCAGATTGATGTGGTTCTTGCGTCGGTAGGTCAGGCGGTGAATTAATCCGGGATAACCATGAAACGCGAAGATGATTGGCTTGTCTTTGGTGAATATTTCGTCGAAATTCGGGTCGGTCAAACCGTGCGGATGCTCAGTATCCGACTGTAACTTCATCAGATCGACCACGTTGACCATGCGGATTCTTAGATCAGGCAAATGTTTTCGAAGGATGGAAACGGCGGCCAGTGTTTCGAGTGTTGGCACATCGCCCGCGCTGGCCATGACGACGTCCGGCTCGCCCACAGATTCATGGCCTGCCCATTGCCAGATGCCGACACCCGCCTCGCAGTGCGCAGCCGCCGCGCCCATCGCGAGCCACTGCGGCGATGGATGCTTGCCCGCGACCACCACGTTGACGTAATGTCGGCTCTTCAGGCAATGATCCATGACCGACAGCAGGCAGTTGGCGTCCGGCGGCAGATAAACGCGCACGATCTCGGCCTTCTTGTTCATCACAACGTCGAGGAAACCAGGGTCCTGATGCGTGAAGCCGTTGTGATCCTGTCGCCACACGTGAGAGGCGAGCAGGTAGTTGAGCGAGGCAATCTCCCTGCGCCACGGCAGACCGTTGGTGACCTTCAACCACTTGGCGTGCTGGTTGAACATTGAATCAATAATGTGCACGAACGCCTCGTAGCAGTTGAACAGACCGTGTCGCCCGGTCAGCAGATAGCCCTCCAGCCAACCCTCGCACTGGTGCTCGCTAAGCATTTCAAGCACGCGCCCGGTGGGGGCGAGAAACTCGTCGTTAGCAGCGGTGGCCGCGTCCCATTGGCGATTGGTGACTTCAAACAACGCTTCCAGCCCGTTGGAGAGCGTCTCGTCCGGACCAAAGACGCGGAAGTTGCGCTGTTCACTGTTCAGTTTCACCACCTCGCGGAGGAAGCGCCCGAGCACACGGGTGTCGCCGATGCCGCGCACGCCGGGCGAGGCCACCTCGACCGCATAGTCACGGAAATCTGGCATCTGCAAATCGCGCAATAGCAAGCCGCCGTTTGCATGCGGATTCGCCCCCATGCGCCGATTAGTTTTCGGTGCCAATTCGGCCAGTTCCGGTTTCAGGCGACCTTGTTCGTCGAAGAGCTCATCGGGTCGATAGCTATTCAACCAATCCTCGATCAACGCAAGATGCCCGGGATGAGCACGCGGGTCGGAGATGGGCACTTGATGCGCGCGGAAAGTGCCCTCAATCTGCTTGCCATCGACCACTTTTGGCCCTGTCCAGCCCTTGGGTGAATTGAGCACGATCATCGGCCAGCGCGGGCGTGCGGACGTGCCATGGCTTCGAGCGTCGCGCTGGATTTGTTTGATGTCCTCTATCACGGTGTCGAGCGTTGCGGCCATCGCCTCGTGCATCAGCTCGGGCTCGAAGCCCTCAACGAAATAAGGCGTCCAGCCGTAACCACGCAGCAACTGATCGAGTTCCTCGCGGCTGATGCGGGCGAGGATGGTCGGATTCGCAATTTTGTAGCCATTGAGATGGAGGATCGGCAGCACCGCGCCATCGGTGGCAGCATCGAGGAATTTGTTGGAATGCCAGGCCGTGGCCAGCGGCCCGGTTTCCGCCTCGCCATCACCAATCACGCAAGCGACAATGAGCTCGGGATTGTCGAACACCGCACCGAAAGCGTGACTCAGCGAATAGCCGAGCTCGCCGCCCTCGTGAATTGAGCCGGGGCACTCGGGCGAGGCATGGCTCGGTATGCCACCGGGAAATGAGAACTGCTTAAACAGCGCCTTGAGCCCCGCTTCATCCTGACTGACTTTCGGATAGACCTCGCTGTATGTACCTTCGAGATAAGTGTTAGCAACCACCGCCGGACCACCATGTCCGGGGCCGGAAATGTAGATCATGTCGAGATCATATTTTTTGATGACCCGATTCAGGTGTACGTAGATGAAGTTCTGTCCCGGCGTCGTGCCCCAGTGTCCAAGCAGCATGCGCTTCACGTGCACAAGGGCGAGCGGCTCGCGCAGCAGCGGATTGTCACGCAGATACATTTGACCGACCGAGAGGTAGTTAGCCGCGCGCCAGTAGGCGTCCATGCTTTGCAGCAATTCGGGTGTAAGCGTTTTCATGTTTTTCTTTCTATTTTTTAGATTGAATCGCGACTACACGTTGCCGATTCCGAGGAAGCGGCACACGGATCGCGCGATGACGAGTTCTTCGTTGGTGCGGATGACACGCACCTTCACGCGACCACTGTCTTTCGAGATCACGTCGGCGTTTTTTTCATTGCGCGCCGCGTCGAGTTCAATGCCAAGAAATCCCAGGCCGGTGCAAATTCGCGCGCGAACGACGGGCGCTTTTTCTCCAATACCACCAGCAAAAACTAGCGTGTCTAATCCACCCAAAGCGGCGGCATAGGCTCCGATACATTTCTTGACCTGATAGCAAAACAGGGCGACGGCATCTCTGGCGCGCACGTCGTCGGCTTCGGCCTTAAGCAAATCGCGCATATCGGCGCTGGTTTCGGACACGCCGAGAAGCCCCGATTTGAAATTGACCATGTCATCGAACTGCTGCGCGTCCATCTTCTCTCTGCGCGCCAGATAGCTGACAAGACCGGGATCAAGATCACCGGAGCGCGTACCCATCAGCACGCCAGCCGTCGGCGTGAACCCCATGCTGGTGTCGACAGGCTTCCCGCCAGAAACGGCCGCGAGACTCGCCCCGTTGCCGAGGTGAGCCAGGATGATCCGCCCACGAGCCGCAGCGGCCCCTTCGATCTGGATCAATTCATCCATCAGAAATTCGTAGGACAGTCCGTGAAACCCATAGCGGCGAACGCCTTGCGCCTCATATCGGCGCGGGATCGGCAGCATCTGCGCCACGCGTGGCAGATGGTGATGAAAGGCGGTGTCGAAACACGCGATTTGCGGCACCTTAGGGAAGCGCTGTTGTAAGGCATCGGCGAGCGAAATTTCCCCTGGCATGTGCTGCCTGTCTAGCGGCGCGAGCCGCCAAAGTTCCGCCGTCAGCGCCGGTATCAGCCGCAGCGGTTCGTGGAAATTTGCGCCGCCGTGAACGATGCGATGGCCCACCGCGATCAGCGTGCCGTCAATGTCTTTTTCATCGATCCAGTCGATCAACAGCTTGACAGCACTTGCGTAATCCGTAGCCGCAACAGGTTGTGTGGCGTGCGCTGTGTGCTCGCCTTCCTGCGTTGAGAATACGGCGTCGGGTGTTCCGATGCGTTCAATCTGTCCTTTCATCTTTATTCGTAGCTTCGGGGCGACCGCAAACAGCGCGAACTTGATACTCGACGAGCCGCCGTTGAGGATCAGGATGCTGTTTTCGGGGGTGTTCATGCGAGCGTCACGCAGTTGACTTGACGAGTGAGTTGTCTGCGCTTAGAGCCGAGGCGATCATTGCTTGCGCCTCATTGGCAATTCGCTGAAGGTGTTCCATACCGCGAAAGCTCTCGATATAAATTTTGTAAATATCTTCGGTGCCAGAGGGGCGGGCAGCAAACCAGCCGTGCTCGGTGACAACTTTCACGCCACCGATAGCGACACCATTGCCCGGTGCGTCGTTGAGCACGTTGATGATCGCGTCACCAGCCAAGTCTTTGCCGATGACCTGCTGCAGCCATTGCTTTGCCAGCACACGCTTTTGCGTTGCTGTTGCGGGGGCTTCGATGCGGTCGGAAAAACATTCGCCGAACTTGTGTGTCAGCGTCCGATAGCCCTCGGCAGGATCAGCGCCCATGCGCGCAGTGATTTCAGCCGCGAGCAACGCCGACACGATGCCATCTTTATCGGTCGTCCACACGGCACCGTCGCGGCGCAGAAAGGTGGCCCCAGCGCTCTCCTCACCTGCGAAGGCGAGCGCCCCGTCGAGCAGTCCTTCAACGTACCACTTGAAGCCGACCGGAACTTCGTAGACTTTTCGACCGAGCGCAGCGGCGAAACGATCAATCATCTGCGTGCTCGCCACGCTCTTTCCGATTGCCGCGTTTGCGCCCCACTGCGGTCGATTCTGAAACAGGTAGTCAATGGCAACGGCCAGATAGTGGTTGGATGGCAGCAGACCCGCGCTGCGGGTGACGATGCCGTGACGATCATGGTCAGTGTCGCAAGCGAACGCAATGTCAAACTCGTCCTTGACGTTGATTAGCCACTGCATGGCGAACTTCGACGAGGGATCCATTCGAATCTGCCCGTCCCAGTCGAGCGGCATGAAAGCAAACGTCGGATCAACCGTCTCGCTGATGACTGTCAGATTGAGCTGGTAGCGCTCCGCAATCACTGCCCAATAGTGAACCCCGGCACCGCCTAAGGGGTCGACGCCCAGGCGAATCTTGGCGTCGCGGATCGCAATCATGTCGATGACGTTGCCGATATCTGCGACGTAGGCATTCACAAAATCGTGCCGATGCGTGGTTGCGGCGCGCAACGCCGTTGCGTGCGACACGCGCTGCACGCCGTCGAGTTGCGTTTCAAAAAAGCGGTTGGCCGCGGCTTCGATGGCGGCAGTGATGCTGCGGCCAGCGGGGCCGCCGTTCGGCGGGTTGTACTTGATGCCACCGTCGCGCGGGGGATTGTGCGAGGGCGTCACCACGATGCCGTCGGCAAGGCCACTACTGCGACCCTTGTTGTAGGCGAGGATCGCGTGCGATACCGTAGGGGTAGGCGTGTACTCGTCGTTACTTGCGAGCATCACCTCGACTCCATTGGCGGCCAGCACTTCAAGCGCACTGGCGCAGGCGGGTCGTGAGAGCGCGTGGGTATCAATCCCGAGAAACAGCGGCCCGTTGATGCCCATGCTTTCGCGGTAGTGGCAGATCGCTTGGGTGATCGCCCACACATGCCACTCGTTGAAAGCGCGATCAAACGCTGACCCGGGATGCCCCGATGTACCGAAACTGACGCGCTGTGCTGCGACGCGCGGGTCGGGCGTGTGATCAGCATACGCGTGGATCAGTTGCGCGACGTCAATGAGCGATGACAGAGGTGCCAGTTTACCGGCGAGGGGGCTAATCCTGCTGCTCATGACACGGCCAGCCTGGTGTTCAGCGTAAGCTGAGGTGTGGCGCGCGTATGCCTGTCTGTATTCCGCGCGGGCAACGGTGAGGCTACAAGCGACACCCAGTCGTCGGCACCGTGACTCGCGTCGACCACCGGTCGAAAAAGATCGGCCACCTGCGTCAAGCGTCGCCGCGCGGACTCAGCGAAAATTTCCTCTGTGAACAGGACAAACGCGATCAACATTCCAATGAGATACACGTTCATTTTCGGTTTTAATTTCCCTATGTGCATCGTCACGGACGGTGAAAATTTTCGCAATAACTTTACTCGTAAATGGCCGTTGCAATGGGGGTTAGCGGCTTTTACTTGAATTCCATTACGAAGTGCGCGCCTACCGGGGCATGTGAAAGACTAAAGGCGTGAGAGCTTCAGGCGGTTAGTCTTTCGGTTATTCAACGACTGAAAGATTTCACTGATGAAGACACACACCTCCAGCCCGAGGAA
>JAYVNO010000062.1:0-6602 GCA_043758415.1 Burkholderiales bacterium | reverse complement strand
GCACAGCCTGTGGATAAAGCTACATCGCGCTTCAACCCGCCCAACCTCCACTTAATAATCGGGGTTTGCTGTTCAGACAACCGGGGCCACTTCTGTTTTCGATCACGATGGCCTGACCCAGAATTTCGCCCACGCGCGGCATCACGCTGCGCGCCAGATTGTCCGCACCGCCAGCCGCCGGGAACGGCACCACGAGCTTGATCGGTTTATCGGGAAATGTCTGCGCAAACGCGCCCAGAGCAGAGGCGCTGAGCAGCCCAACGATTGATTGCACCCACCCTCTTCGCAATGTCATGACCGATACCTTTCAAAAATTACCGGCAAAGCAAAATCACCGCGCAGTGAGATTATTCGCGATCTAGCAAATCGCCAAGCTCCGCGCCTCGATTTTTGGCAGCTCGCACCGCCTCCAAAATTGCACCCGCAACGTCGCGGTTGTTCAACACGGCGAGCGCGGCGGCGGTGGTGCCGCCTTTTGACGTCACCCGTTCGCGCAAGATGCCCGGTGAAACGTCTGACGCCTCCGCCAACGCAGTTGCGCCTTTGAGCGTGCCGAGTACCAGCGTACGTGCGTCCGCCGCATTGAAACCCGCGTCCTCTGCGGCAGCCAGCATCGATTCAATCCAGTGAAAAACATAGGCCGGGCCGCTGCCAGAAACGGCGGTCACCGAATCGATCATTGCCTCGCTTGCCACTGGCACGACGATACCCGTTGACTGCATCAATTCAGTCGCTGTTGCTACGTCCGTCGCAGACAAAGTGTCAGGTGCGAAAAGCCCCGTCACGCCTTGCCCAATCAACACAGGCGTGTTCGGCATGGTGCGCACGATGCGCTCATAGCCACGCTGTTGAGTATTGAGCCACCTTGATAGTGACGCGATTTTTATGCCCGCCGCGATGCTGACGATCAACTCGCCGTTAAGGTGCGGGAGCAGTTCGCCACACACGTGCTTCAACACCTGTGGCTTGACCGCCAGCACCACAGCATCCGCCCCAGCAACGGCATCGCGCACAGCGGCGGGGTACACCGTCACGTTCAGCGTGGCGAGCTTGTCGCGCGCTTCGGCGAACGGTTCGATGATGTGGCAGTCGAGTGTGGTGTGCTTTTTGCGCAATCCCGCAAGCATGGCGCTGGCCATATTGCCGCCACCGATGAAGGTAATTTTTTTCACGTGTGTTCCAGTTTTTGTTGCTTCACCAGTCACATTTTCGGTGTTCATGATGCCGATGTCATTAGCCAGCTTCACGACATCCTACGCGGCAGGGTAGGCCAGATTTTGCCCTTTAAACACTACCCTCTGACTTTAGAAACAAGTTTGAATGCGCGCTGGCATTTTGGCTTACCATATTCATCAGAATATGAAGTTGCAGCTCCACACAATGCAACCGCAACCGCAACCGGCACAGCATATATCGAGGGGATCGTATGAACTTGCAATTTGTGACCCGGATTTACCGCATCAGCTTCACGCTAAAAAAGGCCGCATCCTGCCTTGGCGTCATCAGTCTCTTGCTACCGATAAGCGCGAACGCACAACGCTCACCCCCTTTGGACAGCGTCAAGTCTGGAAAGCTCAGTTCAGTCAGCACGGTCACTGTCGTTGAGTACTACATCACTGCTTCCGATAGCTACTTTTTGACCGGTCGCCTGGCAGAGCAGGCGCAACTCGATGCGCTGCCCGCAAGCTTCAAGCGCACCGGCGCATCGTTCGATGCTTTTGCCGTGGGCGGCAGCGCAATCGGCGTTGAAGACTATTGCCGCTTCTACATCAGCATCCCAGCGCAAGGAGTGAGCTCGCATTTTTACGGTCGCAAGTCGACCGATTGCCCGGCGATCCAGGGCGCAAATCTGTCGACGCACAAGTTTGAAGATTACGACTTTGCGGTCTACACGCCTTTGCCTTCGGGCGCTTGCCCAGCTCACGCGCCGTTGGCGATTTATCGCAGTTTTCGGACGCAAAAGACGAGCGTGAATCCGAACCATCGATTTACTGTCTCGCGCGACGAATACAACGCCATGACCGCCAAAGGATGGAACGCCGAGGGGCTGGTCATGTGCGCCGTATCAGGCGTGTCAGCTAGCGGCGAGAAAAAGGCCGACGTGGTGCGTTTTCTTGAGCAAGCCACACTGGGGCCCACCGAGGCTGCGGTGAACGAAGTTGCGGCGAAAGGGTTCACGCGATGGCTCAACGAGCAGTTGCCGATGAATGTGACTCGTTATACGCAACTCCCGTACTACGAACCCCCCGAAGATTCCACCCTGTGCATTGACGATAAGACGCCTCCCGTTACGCCGGAGAAGTATTGCTTTACCAACAAAATAAACCGCAGCCCAGTAGCGTGGGAGTTCTTTCGGCAATCGAAAACCGCGCCTGATCAACTGCGACTGCGCATGGCGCACGTATGGCATCAGATTCTGGTATTCGGGAACAACCCTTACATGGCCTACGCGGGCGCCGAGTTTCATCAGCGCCTGCGCGACAATGCTCTCGGTACGTTTGAAGAATTGCTCACTCGATTCGCCATTTCACCGCAAATGGGGCACTTCCAAAATTGGGTGAGGAACGTGCCTGAACGCGACGGTGTAAAGCCCAACGAGAACTTTGCTCGAGAACTCATGCAGCTGTTCACCATCGGGGTCAATAAGATCAATGACGATGGCACCCAGCAACTCGACGCCACGGGAAAACTAATCGCTGCCTATAGTCAGGCCGATGTCGAGACTCTGGCGCGCGTGCTGACCGGTTTCGGCTATCCGACGAAGCCGGGCATGGCACCCGATTTTTGGCAAAACTGGTCGTTCAACGGCGACATGATTCCTTATGAGGATCGCCACGACAAAGGTGCCAAAAGCATGTTTGGCGGAGCGCTGCAATTTCCCGCCAATACCGGCGCGATGGCCGAATTCAAGATGGCGCTACGTGGCCTTGTTAATCACGGCAATGCGCCCGCTTTCATTAGCAAGCAATTGATCCAGAAAACCGTGACCGCTGCACCTTCTCCCGCCTACGTCGCCCGCGTTGCGGCAGTGTTTAAAGACAATGGAGCGGGTGTGCGTGGTGATCTGGCGGCCGTGACCCGGGCGATTTTGCTCGACGATGAGGCTCGCGGCACTGAAAAAACTGCTCCACTGTATGGTCGGTTGCGAGAACCCGTTCTCCTATGGACGGCGATGATCCGCGCGCTCGACGTCACAACGGACGGAAAAAAACCGTTCGACTCGACGTGGCAAACGCAGTCGCTGTTTAACCCTGAAACAGTCTTTAGTTATTATCCAGCCGACTTCACGTTGACGGGAAGCAACATTCCGGCCCCTGAATTTGGTCTGTTTTCCACGGCTGAATTCATGAATCGCGCAAACTACATCAATGATTTTCTCTACAACGTGGATCAGAGTTGGAGCAACGGTGCTGAGTACGGTTGGGGGCCTATGCCTTGGGTTCCCAATGCCTTGGGTACGCGAAGCCCCCCGCTGACGGCGTTTTTGGCAGATGCGGCCAGTCCCGACGCCTTAGTCGAACGGCTGAATCAACTCTTCCTGCACGGCACGATGCGCGCCAACATGCGCCAAACGGTTGCGACGGCCGTCGGCAAGATCGCGGCTAACCAGCCGCTGCGCCGGGTAAAGCTTGCGCTCAATTTGGTGCTTTCGTCGGTCGACTATCAGGTGCAAAAGTGAGGATGTGATGACCAGTTTGAATCTATCCCGCCCGCTCAAGCTCGCTTCTTCGCAACGGCGCACGCTGCTAAAAGCTTTTGCTGCGAGTGGGTTGCTCGCCTCCGTCGCGCGACAGCAAGCGCAGGCGCAAACTGCCACCGACTACAAAGCGATGGTCTGCATCAATCTGAATGGCGGCAACGACGGTGAGAACACACTAATTCGCGCAGATACTGCCGGTTATCAGAACTATGCAGCCGTGCGCACCCCTGCTTCGCGCATCAACATCGCACAGGCGCAACTACTGCCAATTCAACCCGCCAGCCTCAGTACGCCTTTTGGATTTCATCCCAGCTGCACCGGCTTGAAAACCCTGTTCGACCAGCGAAAGCTCGCCGTCGTGGCCAACATGGGCATGCTCGTTCGACCGTCCACCCGCACCAGCCTGAACGACGTCACGAGCACACGTCCGCCCAACCTTTTCTCCCACACCGATCAAGAGTTGGCAATGCAAAGTGCTGACCATTCGGGGTTCAATCGAATCGGCTGGGGCGGACGAATCGCTGATCGGCTAGATCCATTTAATCCGGGTACGCTGTTTCCGCCGCTGATCACCACGTGGGGTATGAGAACGTTTACATCAGGACTATCGTCGATTCCTTTGTTCGTGCCCAACAACCCGTATTTCGCGTTGTATTCCAGTGGCGACGGACAGGGCCAGTTCGACGCCCTGCGAGATGCTGCACTACGCGAAATACTGGCTCAGTCGCGCAGCAACACTTACGATCTGGCGGCGCAATTGCTGTCAGAAGAAGGGCTCGCTGCATCGTCGGTCGCATTTCCAATTCTGAAAAACGATAAATCAATTGTCACGCCGTTCTTTTCAAAGCTCACCAGTGACATCGCAGGGCAGCTGAAAACAGTGGCACTGATGATGGAGGGCCGCGAGCAGACTAAGCTGAAGCGGCAGGTGTTCTTCACGGCGCAAGGGGGATACGACACCCACGGCAGTCAACTTGGAATTCACGCAAACTTGCTGAAAGATCTGTCGGATGCGATGCTGGCATTTCAAAGCGCAGTGGAGGCGTTGGGCTTGGGTAACGGTGTCACAGCGTTCACCCTGTCAGACTTCGGACGAACGCTTAAGCCCGCCAGCGGCGACGGCACGGATCACGGCTGGGGCAACTACGCGTTCGTGCTCGGCGGTGCCGTCAAAGGTGGTGATTTTTACGGAACCGTGCCGACGCAAAGGCTTGATGGCCCCGACGACATGGGAAATGCGGGTCGCTGGATTCCGACAACTTCACTCGCGCAATATGGCGCGACACTGACCCGATGGTTAGGTATTGCGGAGGCCGATCTGTCGTACGTGTTTCCTACGCTGTCTGCGTTCCCGAATACCAGCGTCGGCTTTATGAAAACCTAGCGGCACTTCGGTGTGCGGCCGACCGCCTAGAGCGAACGCGCACCGAACAACGCGGTGCCGACGCGCACCAGAGTCGATCCGCAAGCCACGGCGATTTCAAGATCGTCGGACATGCCGATGGATAGCGTATCGACGGACGCCATCCGTGAATGCGCCTTGGCAAACAACCCTGCAAGCATCAAAAATTGCTGCCTTGTGGCGTCCTCGCCAATGCCGGGCTCAGGCATGCCCATCAGGCCGCGTACAGACAGCTGCGGTAGCGTGCTAGCAGCAACCATCAGCGCGAGCGCATCCTCAGGCGGGCAGCCACTTTTCGACGCTTCGCCGCTGATATTGGCTTGAATGCAGATATTGAGCGGCGGCAAATGCGCGGGGCGCTGCGCCGACAAACGTTCTGCGATTTTCAGCCGCTCAACCGAGTGGACCCATTGAAAATGCTCAGCAACCACGCGTGTTTTGTTCGATTGCAGCGGCCCGATCAAATGCCATTCAATATCCGCATACTGCGGCACAGCGGCGAATTCCGTGATCTTGTCAACCGCTTCCTGCACATAGTTTTCGCCGAACGAGCGCTGCCCCGCGTCATGGAGGACACGGATTTTATCTGCGAGTTGCAGCTTGCTGACAGCGAGCAGAGACACGGCGTTTGGCTCGCGGTGCGACTGTTGCACGGCGGCGGCAACACGCGCATGAACAAGCGCTAAGCGCTCGCGCGCTTGCGGAGCGTCAAAGCTTGCAGTCATAATGACAGTGTCTTGCGATCACGCGGGATGCTCTCAGAGTGCGCCGGTTCAGGCGCGCCGACGAAGGCACTGCGGGGCCAGTGCTGGAAAAGGAATTATAGGGATGGATATTTCGGAGCTTTTGGCGTTCTCGGTCAAAAACAAGGCGTCCGACCTGCATTTGTCGTCAGGCCTACCGCCGATGCTTCGCGTGGACGGCGATGTGCGACGCATCAATCTGCCCGCGATGGAGCACAAAGATGTGCACAGCCTCGTCTACGACATCATGTCGGATCAGCAGCGCAAGATTTTTGAGGAAAACCTCGAGGTCGATTTCTCGTTTGAAATTCCAAACCTAGCGCGCTTTCGTGTCAATGCGTTCAATCAGGAACGTGGCGCGGCGGCGGTGTTTCGTACGATTCCATCTCGTGTGTTGACGTTGGAAGAATTAGCCACCCCGAAAATCTTTGCTGAACTGGCCTTGAAGCCGCGCGGTTTGGTGTTGGTCACCGGCCCGACCGGTTCCGGCAAATCGACCACGCTGGCCGCGATGGTGAACCACGCCAACGAAAACATCATGGGCCACATCCTCACGGTGGAAGACCCGATTGAGTTCGTTCACGAGAGTAAAAAATGCCTCATCAACCAGCGCGAACTAGGCGAGCAGACGCTGTCATTCTCCAACGCGCTGCGCTCCGCGCTGCGCGAAGACCCCGACATCATTCTGATCGGCGAGATGCGCGACCTGGAAACCATTCGCCTCGCGCTGACCGCTGCAGAAACGGGCCATTTGGTG
>JAYVNO010000061.1:0-47540 GCA_043758415.1 Burkholderiales bacterium | reverse complement strand
TTCCGGTGAAGTCGTCGCGAAAAAGGACGGCGGCTTGAGTAAGGTTACTGAGCAGGGTCATTAGTGCTGCAGTGAAAAAAGCGACGCCAATAGCGATTTATCTGGAGACGTCGCGACGCGGTTTAATCCAGACTGAATGATGATCCGACGCGCGCAATCGCACTCCGCGCACGGCAAGCTGCGCACGACTGATTCGCTGTGGAACACCAAAACTAACGGTTGTCATTCCTGCCCCCAATAGCTTTCAAAAGCGATGCGTACCGGCTCATCCTGAAGAACCTGCAGTCCGGCACTCCGGTCCATGTTAGGTGACATTTCTGCAATTTCGCAATAGATTTGTGGCGAGATCGCAGACCTACCTAGACCACGTAGGGCTAGTTTGTCGTGTACAGATCACCTGTCCTTGCAACCAACAAGCAAATCAACCGTGCGGCGGAACCGCGTTTTGCCTTCTAGGCGCAGTTACGTAATGAACGCCAAACGTGTCATACAATGTTTGACATTCTTTAAGTCTCGATTGCAAAAATGCTTGTTGTGCGAAAACTCGGAAACTCCATCGGTCTCACATTCCCCGCCATGATGGCGCGCGAGTATGGCCTTGCGCCAGGGGCTACGTTTGATGTTGAGCCGATGGCCGATGGCGCAATGGTGCTTAGACCCACGCGGGCAAAGCTTCGCTTCACTGCGGCAGATTTGAACGCGCAATGCAATCGGCGTGCGCCGATGCCCGCAGATTTGGTGGAATGGGACGCAATGCCTGCCGTTGGCTCTGAGGCGCTCTGACGTGGCGGCTCGTCGAGCGGCGGTTCCGCGTCAGGGCGACATTCTTCTCATTGCGCTTGACCCGACAGCGGGGACAGAAATGCAGGGCACTCGCCCAGTGTTAGTGCTTTCCAACCTGATCTTCAATTCGCAGGGCCGCGCGTTAGTTGCGCCCATTACGCAAGGCGGCAATATCGAACGCGTGCGGGGCTGGAGCGTGTCGCTGATGGGCGCTGGCACAAGCACGCAAGGCGTGGCCGTGGTGAGCCAATGTCGAATCCTCGATTTTGTTGCGCGTAACGCAAAACGAATCGATGGGGTGTCGCAAGTAGTGATTGATGAGGCACTGGCGAAGCTTGAGGCGATGGTGGCGGTGGAGTGACCGCATTGTCACTTTGACTCGGCGTTTGGCCAGCCGCACAAACCCTAGCAATTAGATTTTGTGGGAGCGGTTCAAACGGAAAAGTGGGTGCTGAATCGAAGCAATCGCGATGGAATCGCTCCCACATGGGCAAAAAAAATGGCCCGAAGCCCCGTTGTTTTGAAGGTTGTAAGAGACATTTCCGTCACTCACCGCCCTCGCCCCAACCCTCTCCCGCGCGCGGGAGAGGGTGCTCGAACTACTGCGCTGGTGCTTGACCCGCTTGGCTCGCATTGGCCGCAGCCGCCTGATCTTCCAGCAATGCCTTCATCGACAGTTTGACGCGACCTTTGTCGTCGAAGCCGAGCACTTTGACTTTGACCGTTTGGCCTTCGGTCAAGTAGTCGGTCACGGCATTGACGCGCTCGTTGGCGATCTGGCTGATGTGCAGGAGACCATCGCGGCCTGGCAGTAGTTGGATGACGGCGCCGAAGTCCATGATGCGGATGATCGGGCCTTCATAGGTCTTGCCCACTTCGACTTCGGCGGTGATCGCGTCGATGCGTTTTTTGCATTCAGCGAGATCGTCACCGTTGGGCGAGGCAATGGTGATGGTGCCGTCGTCTTCGATGTTGATCTGGCAATGCGTCTCCTCGCTGAGCGCGCGAATGACCGCACCGCCCTTGCCGATAACGTCACGAATCTTTTCAGGATTGATTTTGAAGGTGACCATGCGCGGCGCGTACGCGCTCATCTCGGTGCGCTCGTGCGGCATCGCGTCGTGCATAATTTTGAGGATGTGCATGCGCGCTTCGTTCGCCTGCGCCAGTGCAACGCCCATGATTTCTTTGGTGATGCCCTGGATTTTGATGTCCATTTGCAGCGCGGTGATGCCGCGATCGGTACCGGCCACTTTGAAGTCCATGTCGCCCAAGTGATCTTCGTCACCGAGGATATCGGTCAGCACGGCAAAGCGCGTGCCTTCCTTGATCAGCCCCATGGCGATACCGGCGACCGGGGCCTTCAACGGAACGCCCGCGTCCATCAGCGCAAGTGCGCCGCCGCAGACCGAAGCCATCGACGATGAGCCGTTGGACTCGGTTATTTCGGAGACGATGCGCATCGAGTATGAGAAATCTTTCTCGGACGGCAGCACCGCAATCAGCGCGCGCTTGGCGAGACGACCGTGGCCGATTTCGCGACGCTTTGGCGTACCGACGCGACCGGTTTCGCCGGTTGCGAAAGGTGGCATGTTGTAGTGCAGCATGAAGCGGTCGCGGTATTCACCAGCGAGCGCGTCGATGATCTGCTCGTCCTGCTTGGTGCCGAGGGTTGCCACCACCAGCGCTTGCGTTTCGCCGCGCGTGAACAGGGCCGAGCCGTGAGTGCGCGGCAGCACGCCGGTGCGCACGGAAATCGGGCGCACGGTACGCGTATCGCGACCGTCGATACGCGGTTCGCCGCGCAGGATTTGCTCGCGAACGGTTTTCGCTTCAAGCGCGAAAATTTCGTTCTTGATTTGATTTTTGGTGACGGTGTCAGCATCGGCTGGAATCAGCACGGCTTCAGCAGCAGCGACCACCTCTTTGAGCTTGGCGCTGCGAGCGCCTTTGCTCTTGATTTTGTACGCCTCGTCGAAGCCGGGGCCGGCGATAGCAAAAATCTTGGCGACGAGATCAGGATGCGTAACCGGCGCTTTCCAGTCCCATGCCGGTTTGCCAGCGTCTTCAACCAGCGCGTGGATCATGTCGATCACAGGCTGTTGTTGTGCGTGGCCCCACCACACGGCACCAAGCATCACGTCTTCTGGCAATTCAATGGCTTCTGATTCCACCATCATGACAGCGGTTTCGGTAGCCGCTACCACGAGATTCATCTCGGAGGTGACGAGCTCGGTTTTGCTTGGGTTTAAGATGTACTGACCGTTGGCGTAGCCGACGCGAGCGGCGGCAATCGGCGCGGCAAATGGCACGCCCGACAACGCGAGTGCAGCGGATGCGCCGATGATGGCGGGGATGTCGGAGTCGATCTCGGGATCAATCGACATCACCTGCGCGATGATCTGGATTTCGTTGTAGAAACCGTCAGGGAATAGCGGGCGAATCGGGCGGTCTATGAGGCGTGAAGTGAGCGTTTCTTTTTCGCTTGGGCGGCCTTCGCGCTTGAAAAATCCACCGGGGATTTTGCCGGCAGCGTAGAACTTCTCCATGTAATCCACGGTGAGCGGGAAAAAGTCCTGCCCGTCTTTTACGGTGGTCTTGGCAACAGCCGAGACCAGCACTACGGTGTCGCCGTACCGCACGAGTACAGCGGCGTCGGCTTGGCGACCAATTTCGCCGGTCTCCAGAGTTAAGGTGTGTGCGCCATATTGAATGGACTTGGTGGTTGCGGTCAGCATCGGCTGGTACCTTTCTTTTTAATGCGCGTGGTGCGCGTTCGACTTCGTGTCAAAAACTTGTGGGCCAAAAACAAAAGGCCGCAACCCCGGAACGGAGAGCGGCCTCGTGACGGTGCTAGCGTGGCAATTACTTGCGCAGGCCGAGCTTTTCGATCAGTGACTGGTAGCGCGCGCGGTCTGTGTTTTTCAGATATGCGAGCAGGCTGCGACGGTTATTCACCATCTTGAGCAAACCGCGACGGCTGTGGTGATCTTTGGTGTGAACTTTGAAGTGGTCGGCGGCCAGCGCGTTGATGTTCGCGGTGAGCAGTGCGACCTGCACTTCGGTCGAACCAGAGTCGCCCTTGGAGCGGCCATGTTCATTGATGATTGCGGCGGTTTGGGTAGGCGTTAAGGCCATGATGAGTCTTTCTCTTTTGGTTCGTTAGCCGGAGAAACATGGCTGGCTTTCGCCTTATCTGTTGCCAATGCACCCCAAAAAACGATTGTTTTTTCGAAGTAAGCCAGTGATTATAAACGGATTAGCTGCTGAGTTCGAGTGGTCTACGACGCATAGCGTTGCGTGTCGCTCAAAACACTCACAGCTTTGGACTGCAAAGCTTATACAACATGGGCTTAGCATGTCATTTGCTCGATTATCGATATATCGACAAATCAGCGCTCAAGCCCGTATTGAATGGGCATTACCGCGCAAAGTTACTCCACCACGAGGCGCGTAGCTGGGGGCGGAAAAGCGCCGCACATCGCTCCTTTGCCTCGCGCAAAATGCGCAATGCAAGGCGATTGGTCGCGCTTCACCGCACCGACACCTTAATCACTGCGTCATCGCCAGAATAAATCGCAGCCACGTCTCACGATCCTCAACCTGCTGCGCAGTGGATTTGCCGGTGCCGTGACCCGAGTCGTAGTCCATTTTGAGCATCACTGGATTCGTCTGGCCAAGATTCGCTTGCGCTAGCGCCACAAATTTTTTCGCGTGCAACGGATCAACGCGGGTGTCGTTTTCACCTGCGATGACGAGCATCGTGGGCATGTTCACGCCAACGCGAATGTTGTGATACGGCGAATAGCGCAGCAGCCAGTTGAAATCGTCCGTTTTATCGGGGTCGCCGTATTCAGGAATCCAATATCTTGCGATGCGGAATTTGTGATAACGCACCATGTCAAGGAGCGGCACCGTGCATACGATTCCCTTAAACAAATCGGGACGCTGCGTGGCCGCCGCACCGACCAACAAGCCGCCGTTGCTGCCGCCAAACGCGACCATTTTTGATGGCTTGGTATAGCCCTCTTTGATCAAGTATTCCGCAGCGGCATAAAAGTCATCAAACACGTTTTGTTTGTTGCCGCGCATGCCGCCTTCGTGCCATGCTTCCCCGTACTCGTTGCCACCACGGATACCGGGCTGCGCGAGCACCACTCCGCGATTGATGAGCGTGGCAAATGCGCCGAGATAGCCGACGCTGATGCCGATGTTGAAACCGCCATAACCATATAGCGTGGTCGGATTATTGCCGTCGAGTTTGGTGCCTTTTTTGTAGCTCAAAAACATCGGCACTTTGCTGCCATCGCGACTTACGTAGCTCACCTGTTTGGTCTCGATGTTCGACGTGTCGAGCACCGATTCGTCCTGATACAAAAACTGCCAGTCGAGGCGGTCGGCGTCGAGCTTGTACAGCTTGAACGGCGCGACGAACGTGGCGAGTGCAGCGTACAGCGTGTTGCTGTCGCGATCATAGGCAACGCCCGTGATGCTGCCGAATTCCGGCGCGGGCAAATCGCGGACAAATTTGCCGTCGAGATTGAGCACGCGCACGCGCTTCAGCAGGTCGCGCTTTTCAACCACGATGATGTTCTTTTTCGTCACCACGAACGACTCAAGCACCACGCCTTTTTCTTCGGGAACGATCTCTTTCCAGTCCTTGAATTCAGGCTTCGCGACGCTTGCTTTAAGCAGTCGACCGTTCGGCGAATTGGCCGTGGTGCGCGCATAAATCGTGTCACCGATCATTTCGACGGTGGCGCGTGCGCCTTTCACGTCGAAAATCACGCGTGGGGCGTCATTACTTCCAGTGCGTGCAATCGAAATTTGATTCTGCTGCCAACCTTCGCCTAGGTCATAAATTGTGTATGGAGAGTATTCAAAATCCGAAACGCTGCCCCAGTTTTTTGCGTCGGCCCATTTGTGGACAACCGGCGCATCCTTAACCGGATTGCCGAGCGTTAGCTTCTGCCAGAAGAGCGGCAACTGCTTGGCGATTTGCTCCGGCGTGCGCTGTTCGATATAGGCCACCCCGTTGTCTTTCGTCCACGAAACATTCTGCACCTGCGCTAGGGGCGCGTGAACCGTCGCGCCGGTTTTACTATCGATGACGTACTGCGTCGGCAGCTCGTCGCCTGCCACCTGAATGCCAACGGCGACGATGCTGGCATCACGCGAATACGACGCTCCCGAGAGCGAGGATTTGCCCGACGGATCGAGTTTCATCGGATCGAACAGCAGCACTTCCTTGCCGTCGAGACGGGTGTAGAGCTTGGCCTGCGCTTCGCCTTTAACTTTGCGCGTGAAGAACTCGCGGCCTTTGCGAAACGTCGGTGGCGAGGTGATCGTGCGATCCGTGTAGCGCGTCAATTCGTCGCGCAGACCGGGCACTTCCGGCGTGTTTTTTGCGAGCCAGCCAAGTGCTGCGTCGTGCTGCGCGCGAGTCCATTTGACGACCTCTTCTGACTTGTTGTCTTCCAGCCAACGATAGGGGTCGGTGAGCGTGGTGCCGTTGACCGTTTCAGCCACCGGACGCGATGGCGTTGCAGGTGGGTTTAACGCGGTGAGTGCTTGCGCATTAAGCAGAGCTGGGAGCATTAGAAAGGCAGCGAGGGTGAACGCATTTTTCATTTAAAGAGCACTTTTTGGGCGCGGTGATTAATGAGTAGAAATGCCGCGATAACGGCGACGATAAAGCAGATCAACGTCCAAGCCGGAATCGGCAAGCCGAGTATCAAATCAATCTTGTTGCACTCGACGCTACCCTTGAGCGCGCGGGCGAATACGTCGAGAAACGGCATGGACTCGAGCATGTACGTGATGCCCATGCCGCAACTTAGTAGCGCGTCGGCAGGCAGAGATTGAATGTAGAGATGCCGCGCTGCTAGAACAGCTCCCGCACCGCCCGTCAACAGCGCCAGCCACGCCATCACTTTGGCGCCCAGTCGTCCCGGATTCAGCACGGCACCGATCAAAAAGACGAGCCCCAGCGCAACCACCGCCACCCGCTGAAACCAGCACATCGGACATGGCTCGAGCATCTGCACATATTGCAGATAGAGCGCGTAAGCAATGAGCGCCGCACAGATCAAGAATCCGCTGAGATAAGCGCTGCGGCGTGACGGAAAAACGTTGAGCGGATTCATAAAGGCGTCCAAGTATGGCAGCAAAGCGTGGCGAAAAAGCAAAGGCGGGGACGGTTGTGCGACGGTCGACGATTAGGCGGGATGAGGTGCCAATTGCGAGCGGGTTGGAGCGTTATTTTTGCCAATTTTCCGCTACAGCTTTTTGGTTAAACGACGTATTTATTGGAGCTAGATCATATTTCTCTAAATTATCGACTATTGCCATTTTGTGCCACTGCGCCCTTATTGAATAAGGCTTTCATTAAAAAGCTACTGATACGCGGTGGCGCTCATCAATGCAACATCGCCGCGCAAAGCCTTGTCCGCCGCGCCTTCCAGCGCGTCCGTCCTGAACAGCATCGGCAATTTTGTGTCGCTATCCATGTCGGGAAACACGTCGGCGAGCACCGTCACCAACTCGACATTGCATTCGCGCAGCAAATCCTGCATCGCAACCGCCACGTCTTGGGCGCGATCCGTGGCATGAAGTTCCGCACGAAAGCCCTCGGCCCCTTTTTCGTCGAACGGGTTGGACAGGCTCAAACGCACCTCGCCGCCGCTGGCCGTGCGGTGCACAGAGATGACGGCCTCGGGCTCGCCGACGCTGCCGCGAAATTTGCGGATGGCGTTAGTCGCGAAGAGCTGCATCGACACCTCGCGCTGCGCGGCACGGCCTTGGAACAACGCTGCCAGCGGCGAACGCGGCGGACGCGGCAAGGCGAGCAACGACAAGGTGCCGCCGCCGAGCTGCCTGGCGAACGTTTGCGTGAACGGCATGCCCCATTTACCGGTGTCGTTTTCGGTCAGCAAATCAACGCCCGGACCGGTCAACGCGGTGCCGATGAGAAAGCGCAGAAACACGCTCTCCTGATTCTCTGGCACCGCCATCGCGGCGCGTTCTACGCGCACCGGGCTATCTGCTCTGAGAGCCCACCAGTCAAGGCTTGCAGGCAGTTTGTCGAGCGCAAACGCGGTTGCCGCGGCGAGCGCATTGGACAACGCAAACGTCTGGTTGCCACGCAACGCTCCCTGCTCTTTCATCAACGCCACAAAGGCTTCGATGTTGGGCAACACGCCGGGGATGTTTACTGGTGTGGGATTGCCCGCGACGATGATTACTGGGATGGCAAAAACTGTCGTCGGGAGTGCCACGTCGCCTTGCGCGCGACCCGCCTCCACATGGGCGCTGGCGAGCACCCGCGTGATGTGCCGTTGCACGGCGAGCGAGGGTGCGCGGCTGAGCGCGTCGGTGATAACGCGAGTGTTGTCTGCGATCAGAAGACCGGCGATGTGCTCGCGTAATTCGGTGTCACGCTTTTCCTGAATCACACCGAGTTCGGCGGCCAGTGAGGCGAGCGCGAGGTCGATCAAAGAGTTAGCGGGGTTGCCTTCGTAGATAGGGAAGGCGCGCGGGTCGGGGAGATGAAACTGCATCCCGCAATTGTAGGAGCGGCTTGCCGCGACCTGCCTGCGCAGACGAAACGGGTCGCGGCAAGCCGCTCCTACAGGATCGCGTAATGCGCAACCTTCCCCATCACGCGCTCAAGCGTCGTCTTCAACAACGCGTAATTCGCCGTCCGCTCCCGCGTGGCCTCGATCATGTACAGCTTGCGGTTGAGTTCGACCTGAATACTGTGCCGATTTTCTGCGGGGCGACCGAAGCGTTTCACCAATTCAACGCCTTTGTATGGATCGTTGATCGCGACGCTCAAACCTTCGTGCCGAAACGCCTCCGCCAGCATCGCTGTGAACTGGGGCGAGCAGGTGCTGCCGTCGCGATCTCCGAGTACGACATCGTTGAAGCGCGTGCCCAGTTTCACCCACGAACCGGGCCCGGCCTCGGAGGGCATGGAATGGCAATTGATGTGCAAAACCCGCCCGTGTCGCGCGTGCGTCGAATCAATGGCGGAGGTGACCGCAGCCCAATACGGCGCGTGGCATTGACTGATCCGCTGCGTGACTTCCGCCACCGACAATTTGCGTGAATAAATCGTTGAGGTATCGCCCAGCGAGCGCCAGATCAAGCCAATGCCCGATTGCGTTTTTGGCGATTGATCCACCGGATGCGGCCAATGCCCGTCAATCAGCGACGTATCCATATCTTCGACACGTCGATTAGGGTCGAGATAGCTGCGCGGAAACTGGGCGCACACCAGCGTCGCGCCGAGCGCGGGTGTGAAGTCGTACAGGTCATCAATGTCGGTGTCTTCGGCCATGCGCAACTGCGCTCTGGCGCACGAAAAACCGAAGTCGGCGGGGTAATGCTGCCCGCTATGCGGTGAATCGAGCACCAGCGGAATCGGCGTCACGCCGTGGGGTGGAAGCGCTACGTGTACGGGTTCAAAATCAGCCATGCCGTGAGAATAGGCGAAAATATGCACTCTTCGCAAACGGGCGGCTGATTCGGCCATCCGCTGGCCCACGTACGCAAATATCGTCCATGAAACTTAGCCAATTTTTCCTCGCCACCATCAAAGAAGCGCCCTCCGAGGCCGAAGTCGTATCGCATCAACTGATGATGCGCGCTGGCATGATCAAAAAACTCGGCGCAGGCATCTACACCTGGATGCCGCTGGGCGTGCGCGTGCTGCGCAAAGTAGAGCTTATCGTGCGCGAAGAGATGAATGCAGCGGGCGCGGTGGAGCTGCTTATGCCTGTGATTCAACCCGCTGATCTGTGGCAGGAATCGGGGCGCTGGGACAAGATGGGCCCAGAGATGATGCGCGTGAAAGATCGCCATGATCGCGACTATATTGTGCAGCCGACCAGTGAAGAAGTGATCACCGACATCGCGCGTCAGGACATCAAATCGTGGCGACAATTGCCAGTCAATTTCTATCATATTCAAACCAAATTTCGTGATGAGCGGCGGCCCCGTTTTGGCGTGATGCGTTCGCGTGAATTCATCATGAAAGATGCGTACACGTTCGACGTCGACAAAGCCTCGTTGATGAAAAGTTATCAGGGCATGTATGACGCGTATACCAAGATTTTTACGCGCTTGGGGCTTGAGTTCCGCGCGGTGAATGCTGACACAGGCAACATCGGTGGATTCGCATCACACGAGTTTCAGGTGCTCGCCGAAAGCGGCGAAGATTTGATCGCGTATTGCCCGGATTCGGACTACGCGGCGAACGTGGAACTGGCCGAGGGCATGATGCCCGCCGCGACGCGAGTAGCGGTTAGCGCCGCGCTAGAGCTGATCGCCACGCCGGGGCAAAAGACGTGTGAAGACGTGGGCGTTTTTCTGAAACTTCCGCTGACCAAACAGCTCAAAGCGATGATGTACATGAGTGACGCGGGTTTCGTGCTGTGCGCGTTGCGCGCTGATCATAGGGTCAACGAAGTCAAGCTCGGCAAGGTGCCCGCGCTCGCCAACTATCGACCTGCATCGCCTGAGGAAATCGAAGAGTATTTGGGCGTAGAGCCGGGCTACTGCGGCCCCGTGCCACGTCATGGCAATGCGCATCCCGGCAAGGTGATTGTGGTCGCAGATCGCAGCGCTGCGGTGATGGCCAACTTTGTCTGCGGCGCGAACGAGTCGGGCTATCACGTGACCGGCGCTAACTGGGGCCGCGATTGTGCAGAGCCCGATGTCGTGGCCGATATTCGCAGCGTGGTCGAAGGCGATGCGTCGCCCGACGGCAGAGGCACGCTCAAGCTTCGACGGGGCATCGAAGTGGGGCACGTATTCGCGTTAGGCCAAGCGTATTCGGCCAAGCTCGGGGCGACGTATTTGGACAAAGATCAAAAGCAGCAGGTCATGGAAATGGGCTGCTACGGCATTGGTGTGACCCGCGTGGTCGCCGCCGCTATTGAACAAAATCATGACGCCAAAGGCATCATCTGGCCGGTCGCGATGGCACCGTTCAGTATTGCTATTGCGGCGGTGGGTTACGACCGCAGTGCGGAGGTCAAAGCGGCAGCGGACAAGCTGCATGACGAGCTCGCAGCGCTGGGCATTGACGTGCTGCTCGATGATCGCGGCGAGCGACCGGGCGTAATGTTCGCCGACCTCGAACTGATCGGCATTCCACACCGCATCACCATTGGAGATCGTGGCCTCAAGGAAGGTGCGGTTGAGTACCAGGGGCGGCGAGATGCCGCGGCAACGAAAGTGCCTGTCGCTGATGTTGTGGCGCACGTGCGCGCTGTTTTGACGGTTTGATGCGACTGAACGCACAATCCGTCGCCAGCATAGGGTGCGCTATGCGCACCAAGCGCTTGCCAACGCGGTTGCGCGTGATTCTGGTGGTTCGGCGGTTTAATGCTTGGTGCGCAAAGCGCACCCTATTGACCCAAGGTGTGGTGGCTTTGCTGGGTTGCCTGTTACACACGACGGCTGCACACGCTGGCGCCCAAGCCGAAGAAAAACTCAGCGCAAGCGTGCAAACCGCGCTCGCCTCGGCCATTGCAGACCGCAGCGCACCGAAGCTGATCGGAGACCCGAGAGAGATGCAGCCTTGGCTCGCGGAGATGTCGTCGCGGCTCGCCAAACGCATGCCCGACCCGGAACAACGCACTGAATTTTTGATCACGGTGCAGTACGAGGCAAGCCGCGCCGGACTTGATCCGCAGTTGGTGCTCGCCGTGATCAATCACGAAAGCGCGTTTCGCAAATATGCCATCTCCTCGGCCTCAGCGCACGGCTACACGCAGGTGATGCCGTTTTGGGTCAAACTTATCGGCAGCAAGGAGCACAACCTGTTTCACTTGCGCACCAACATACGCTACGGTTGCGTGATTTTGCGACACTACCTCGACATCGAAAAGGGCAACGTGGTGCGCGCACTCGCGCGATACAACGGATCGCTCGGCAAATTTGAGTATCCCAACACGGTGCTCGGACTGCAAGAAAGCCGCTGGAAATGGACGCCGGTCAAACTGCCGCAGTGACATTGGCACCATAGCCGATGTATGTTGGCCGCTTCGCGCCCTCGCCCACCGGTCCGCTGCATTTCGGCTCGTTGGTGGCCGCCGTCGCCAGCTACGCCGACGCGCGCGCTGCCCATGGCCAATGGCTTTTGCGGATTGAAGATGTCGACACGACACGTTGCTCTCGCGCCGCTGAAACTGAAATTTTGCGTCAACTCGCGTCTTATGGTTTTGTGGCTGATGGTGCGGTCATTCGGCAAAGCGTGCGCGGTGAAATCTATGCGGCGGCGATTGCGCAGCTTGCCGGTGCGGGTCACCTGTTCGCCTGCGCCTGCTCACGTAAAGTGCTGGAAGCCGCGCCGCGTAACGCTGATGGCGAGACGATCTATCCGGGCAGCTGTCGTGACTCAGGGGTCGTCGCCGACGCGCATTCAGTGCGTGTTCGCGTTGTGGATGATGGCCATTCACGGGTGGCGTTTACTGATCGCGCCTGTGCTGTGATAACCCAAAACGTAGCGGCGGAGGTTGGCGATTTCGTCCTGCGTCGTGCCGATCACTGTTATGCGTATCAACTTGCGGTTGTGGTGGATGATGCGTCTCAGGGCGTCACTGATGTTGTCCGCGGTGAAGACCTGCTGATGAACACACCGAGGCAGATTTATCTGCAACGACTGCTCGGTGTAGCGACACCGACATATTTGCATGTGCCTTTGGTCCGCAACGCCAAAGGCGAAAAACTCTCCAAGCAAACGCTCGCGGGAGCGATTAAGGTCGATGCAGCTGTTGAAACGTTGCGGGCGGCTTGGCGCTTTCTCAAGCAGGGCGAATTGGGATGCGTGAGATCGGTTGAAGCGTTTTGGAAAGTGGCGAGTGCGGCGTGGAATCCGCAGCTTCTTCAACGACGTACGCCGCCTTTGCAGGAGCGGCTGGGCCGCGACTAGCAGATGCCATCGGCAATCGCGACCGAGCGTTCTCCTGCAAAAGTACCGCGCGCCTTGAAACCACGCTCTTCCACCGCAAAATCTATAATTGAAAGTTGACCAAAAAAAAATAAGGCAGTAAATATGACTACCCTCGTCGTGGTGCGCAAAGGCAATATGGCGGCCATTGCCGCTGATTCGCTCACCACGTTTGGTGACACCCGTTTGTCCGATGCGTTCGATGCCTCGTCCGACAAGATGGTTCGCCACGGCGAAACCGTGATCGCCCTCTGCGGCAGCGCCGCCCATCAACTGGTTTACGAGAATCTCCTCTCTACGGCCAAGGATTTGAACTTCAACAGCAAGTCAGAAATCTTCGAGACCTTTCGCAAGCTGCATGCGATCCTTAAAGATCAACACTATTTAAACCCCAAAGAGGAAGATGAGGATGCCTACGAGAGCACGCACATCACCGCGCTGCTCGCGAATCCGTCAGGCATTTATGGAATTTATTCGATGCGCGAAGTATTCGAGTTCAAGCGTTTTTGGGCTGCGGGGTCAGGACGTGAATATGCCTTGGGCGCGATGAACGCGCTGTATGACACGCTCGATAACGCCGAGGCCATTGCCCGCGTGGGCGTCGATAGTGGTGCCACATTCGACAAAAACTCGGCACTGCCGATGCAGGTGGTCACCATCGCAATGACGCCGCGCGTGGGCTAACCGCAATCGCCCTGAAGTATGGACAAAGTTTCTGCGGGTTACGATCAACTCACGCGCTTCTGGCTGGTTACCGCACCCGCGCGCGGTGTGGTCGCGCGCCTGGACGAGAGCCTCGCCAGCGCGCTGAAACATCACGACTATCCGCCGGTTGTGGTGACGCTATTGAAGCAGCTCGCCGGTGCCGCCGTGCTGCTCGCAAGTAACTTAACGCAACGCGCGCAGGTTATCCTGCAAGTGCAAGGCACGGGTGATGTACCGCTGTTATGCGTTGAGGCGACCGACGCATTGACGTTTCGCATTTATGCGAGCGTGCGGGAGAATGTGGTGTTGCCGGAAATAGCTGATATTGCGACGCTCGTCGCTCCCGACAGCAAGGGCCGTTTTGTGTTGACGATTTCGCCGACCAACGGACAGATGTATCAGGGGATTGTGGCATTGTCTGAAGGTAGCATTGCTTCACTGCTTGAAAATTATTTGAGTAATTCGCAACAGACACAGGCGCGCATGTGGTTGCGTCAAGACGGGGATGTGATGGAGGCGATGCTGCTTGAGCGACTGCCGGATCGCTCCTCGGATGTGGAAACGCTCGCATGGAACGCCATTGCTACGCAGGCCGACGCAATCTTCAACGAGCCTTTCATGCCCTTCCCCTACAGCGAATGGTTGCAATTTTCGTTTGCGGAGAATGACGTAAAGGTGCATCCATCGCAACCTGTCAGCTTTGCATGTTCATGCAGCGTTGAGCGCGTGTTGAACGCGTTGAAACTGGTGGGAGAGGACGAACTCAAATCGCTTATCGCTGATAGCGGAAAAATTGAAACGCGCTGCGAGTTCTGCGGCAAGGGTTATGAGGTTAGTGCCCGCCAATTCTCAGACTTGTTTCACGGCGTTCAAGCGTCCTATCCACCGGGCACAAGGACGATTCAGTAGCGTATGAGTGAGGCTGTCGCGGTTCGCATCGACAAATGGTTGTGGGCCGCCCGCTTCTACAAGACGCGCTCGCTCGCGACCGACGCGATCAGTGCAGGCCATGTGCGCCGCGCGACCGTCGGTTCGATTTCAGGGGACCGATTGAGGCCTGCGCAGACCATCAAGGTGGGCGACGGGTTCTCGATTCAACGCGGTGACGATGTGCAGGAAATTACGATCACGGCAGTTTCAGATCGACGCGGATCGGCTAGCGACGCAGCGCTGCTTTTTAAGCAAACTGACTCCAGTATCGCCACACGAATTAGGCGGATTGCTGCGCGCGCGGCAACAGGCGGCCAAGGCGGGCAACCCATTATGCGCGGCCGCCCCACCAAGCACGACCGTAGACGCTTGGCTAACCTGTTTTTAAAAACTTATCAAACCTCAGATCCTTCATGAGCCTAACTTTTACCGGCGAGCGATTTCTGCCTGAATGTGCAGGTGAGATGGTTTATGAGCACTGGCACCGTTACCTGCTTGCCCAGCAGTATGTGATGGGTCTGCGAGTGCTCGATATAGCCAGTGGTGAAGGCTATGGCTCGCATTTACTGTCTAACTGCGCAGCAAGCGTTGTTGGAGTAGATGTGTCTGCCGATGCTGTGACACATGCAGCCTCGCGATACCGGGCAGGCAATCTTAGATACGTCGCCGCGAGTTGCGTTTGCATCCCGGAACCTGCAGCGAGCTTTGATGTCATCGTGTCTTTTGAAACCATCGAACACATCGTGGAGCACGAGGCGTTTTTGCGAGAAGTGGATCGGCTCTTGGCGCCCGATGGCATGTTCATCATCTCCTCGCCCAATCGCCCGGAATACAGTGACCGCACCAACTACAAAAATGAGTTTCACGTGAAGGAGCTTGATCGCGCAGAGTTAAAAGCGCTGCTTGATCCTCATTTTCCGGCGCAGCGTTGGTTCGCACAGCGCGCCGCGTTTCATTCGATGGTTTGGCCGGTAGCCGGAGTTGCGACAAGCGCTGTTGCGTTAACGGCTGACGGAGACGCAGGTTTCCCGACCGAAGTCTATTTTCTGGTTTTTTGCGCGCGTGAAGCGAGTGGCGTTGCAACCGTCGAATCGCAGTTAAGTCTGGTGACTGATCGCGAGCTTTCGGTGTATTCCGAATGGTCGCGCACCTACCGTGAAAATGCGGCCTTACACGCTGAAATCAAGGCATTAAGACTCGATCTGGAAGCTCGCACCACGCGCACTTTGCCGGAAGCGACATTGGTACGATGGGCAAAGAAGATCAGCGGTTCGGATTGAAGTTGGCGACGGAGCAGGTAGCCGACGCGCTGACGGCATTTGCAGAGGCTGGGCCGCCGCGTTTACTGTTTGTTACGCACGCATGGGGCGGCGGCGTCGAACAGCATGTGGCAACGCTCGCGAAGCTGGTCTCGGATCGGGCACGAGTGATGGTGTTGCGCCCCTTCGATGAGAATAGCGTTGAGATCGAACTCGACGGACAGACGCGACTTCGACTGGCCAGCGACGACTGGCGCTTAGTACTAGACGCGTTCAAAGCGCTGCGATTTGAGCGCGTACATGTTCACCACGTTCATGGCCTGCCAAAGGCGATTCTCGACCTTGATCTGGCGCTTGATGTTGCGCTCGACTGCACGCTGCACGACTACACGAGCATCTGTCCGCAGTATCAATTAGTCAACGCCGATGGTCGTTACTGCGGTGAGCCCGATGAGGCCGGCTGCAATCAATGCATCAGCGGTCGCCCCCACCCGTGGAAACTCAATATTATTGATTGGCGTGAAGCGTTCGCTTGTGTGCTGGCTCGCGCAGATCGGGTGTTTGCGCCCAGCATCAGCGTGATGCAAAAAATACAACGCTACTACCCGTCTGTTGAGGCGATCTTTCTGCCGCATCCTGAGCGTACCGTGCAGCCGCCACAGCTAGTAAAGGTTGCGCTTCTCGGCGCGCTGTCGAACGGTAAAGGGTTGCATGCGGCCTTATCCGTTGCTTTGCGTGCGGAGGCAACGCAGTCACCATTGCTGCTGCGGCTGATAGGTCATGCCGCCGCGCCGTTACCGTCTGCGCTGACAGCAACAGGTTCCTACGACGCCTGCGACTTGCCAAAGCTGATCGCCAGCGAGCGGCCCGATGTGATTTGGTTTCCGTCGCAGGTGCCTGAAACCTTCTCGTTTACGCTGTCGGCGGCGCTCGCCAGCGGTCTACCGATTGTTGCGTCGAACCTGGGCGCGCTGGCCGATCGATTGCGCGACGTGCCGCAGGCGACGTTACTTGCGTACGATGCAACAGCTGCAGACTGGCAGGATGCGCTGCTAGCAGCGGCAAAATTGTCTCCGCATGCACTTTCGCGCGAAAACGCTTTAAATCCGCCGGTTTTATCGACTACGCAAATTACACCGCAAGCATATGCAGCGCGCTACCTTCAGGGCTTGCCGCGCGCAGTAGCGACAAGCTCCGCGACCCTCGCCGCAGCCCTGCTCAGCCCAGGCACCACCGCTGCGGGGTTAACGAGGCTAGCCGAGCGACCACTGCTCGATGTGTTTCGTATCGGCGTGTATGGTGGTCATAAGCCATCGACGAAGTTGGTAGAGCGCGCGCTGGAAACGATCGGGCCCGAAGAAACCGACGTTGTTGGCCGCACGCAGTATCGGCTCGTTGCAGAGGAGTTGGGGCGCTTGCATGCTTTGGCGGCTCAGCAGGCGCAATACGCCGAGTCAATGGAGGCGTCACGTATCGCGCACGCTCAAGAAAGCCAACGCTGGCACGCCGAGCTGAGTTCGGCCGAGGAACGGGCGCATGGCGCACGCGACCACATCAGACATCTTGAAGCATTGGTCGGACAGCACCGGGCGCGCCATGAAGCACATGATGCCAAGCATGCGGAGTTACTTGCCAGCGCGTCCTGGCGGGTGACGCAACCGCTGCGCGCGCTCGCGCGTCGCGCGCGTCGTGTCAAGGATGTCACCAACTCGGCCATTCACCTGATTCCCCGTGTCCCTGCGCTTATGCGCCGCGCCGTTTCGCGCTTCCGCCGAAGTGGTTGGCGCGGTGTGCTGGATCGTCTGGCCATTGAGTTCAGGTCACCTGAGATTCCGGTGCTCATGAAGTTGCCGGACGTCGCGGCCATCGAGATCGATTTTCTGACGCTGCACACCGCTGCTACGGAACCGCTCATTTCCATCTTGATACCGGTTTACGGGCAGCACGAAACGACGTTTGCGTGCCTCAAGAGCATCGCCGAACACCCTCTGCATCGTCCGTTTGAGGTCATCGTGGCGGATGATCATTCGCTGATTCCCGCAGCGGACGCGTTGGCGCAGGTCAGCGGTATTCGCATCATTCGTAATCAGACCAATCTGGGGTTTGTCGGCAATGTCAACGCAGCCGCGACGCAGGCACGCGGCCAGTGGCTTATCGTTCTGAACAACGACACCGTTGTGCGGAAGGGCGCGCTTGACGCGCTGCTGGACACATTCGAGACTCATCTGAACGTGGGGCTGGTGGGGGCAAAGCTCCTGAACGCAGACGGCTCGATACAAGAGGCTGGCGGCATCGTATGGCGCGACGGCAGCGCCTGGAATTGGGGTCGGGGGCAACATCGGGATGATCCGCGATTTAACTTTGTCCGTGAAGCTGATTACTGCTCGGGTGCGGCGCTCGCCATCTCGCGCGCCCTTTTTGCCGACATGGGTGGCTTTGATACGCATTACGCGCCCGCCTATTACGAAGATGCCGACCTCGCCTTTCGCGTTCGAGCGCGCGGAATGCGGGTGTTGTACCAACCGGCGGCCGAAATTTTTCATACTGAAGGGGTGAGTCACGGGCGCGACCCGTCCGCTGGTGTCAAGGCATGCCAAGTTGCTAACGCCAAAAAATTCTTTGGCCGCTGGCGGGACACGTTGGTAATGCATCGCGAAAATGCAGTGGAGCCCGACCGCGAAGCTCACCGCACGAGCCGCAGCAATATCCTGATCGTCGACGCATGCATGCTCACGCCCGATCAGGATTCAGGATCTGGGCGCATGCTAAATTTGCTGCGTATTCTGAAGGAAGACGGGCATCACGTCACCTTCGTCGCCGATAATATTGACGGCAATCCAAAATACGCCGCGGCACTCACCAGCATGGGTATCGAGGTGCTCTACGGGCAATACGCCGGTAGCGTTCGCAGGGTTTTACGAGACCGGGGTCCTTCGCTCGATACGATTGTCTTCTGCCGTTATTACATCGCAGCGCAGTACGTCAACAGCGTACGTTCGCTGGCGCCTCGCGCTCAGATCATTTTTGATACCGTTGACCTGCATTTCCTTCGCGAGGAACGTGAAGCGCAAGTGCTTGGAAGTGCTGCAATGGTTCGCTCAGCCGCTCTAACGCGCGCCAACGAGTTAGCCGTCATCGAAAAAAGCGACGTCACCGTCGTCGTCTCAAGTGTTGAGAAGGCGTTACTTACAAAGATCAACCCCTCCGCGCGTGTAGATATCGTCTCTCTGATCAATGCACCAGTCAGTGTCGGCGCGCCGTTCGCTGAGCGCCAGGGCATATTGTTCATTGGTGGCTTCAAACACGCGCCCAATGTGGATGCCGTTAAGTGGTACGCGTCCGAAGTCTTTCCTATCGTTCGAAAATTGCTTCCACACGTTGTGAGCACAATAGTCGGCAGCAATATGCCGGATGAGGTTGCGGCATTGCGTCAGGATGGACTGCGAATTCTGGGCTTCGTCGAAGATATCGACCTGTTGCTGCGATCCGCGCGCGTGTCGATTGCGCCACTGCGCTATGGTGCGGGCATCAAGGGCAAGATCAACGAGGCGATGAATTACGGCATCCCAGTGGTCGCTACCGAGTGCGCAGTTGAGGGCATGCAACTGGTAGACGGGCGCGATGTTTTAGTCGCCGACGACGCCAGCCAGTTTGCTCAGGCGATTGTGCGGTTGCACTCCGACTCGGAGCTATGGAGCGCGCTATCGGAAGCGGGGCGCGCAAATGTGCACGCCCATTTTTCCCCCGACGCTGCACGACCGGCTATTCGCGCGCTGCTCGCGCGGTAGCTATTTTCTCCGTCGGGCTTCGCCCACGAGGAAATGGCCAGTTGATGCGCGATATCGGGCGTTCAACCGCAAACCAAGAAAGCGCTGCACAGATGAGCGCCACTACTGTGCACAGGATGATGTACCCGACGAAACCTAGTGAATTCACGAAGCCGTAGTAAGTCAAAATTTGTTGCACGGGAAACGCGTACAGATACAGCCCGTAAGACCAGTCCCCCATGCCTGAAGGTAGCTTTGGCAGCCACGACACGCCGAGCGCGATGCCAAGCAGCAAAGTTGAAAACGACAATATCCAGAGTAAATTGCGAGAGA
This sequence comes from Burkholderiales bacterium, assembly GCA_043758415.1. Taxonomy (GTDB): domain Bacteria; phylum Pseudomonadota; class Gammaproteobacteria; order Burkholderiales; family Casimicrobiaceae; genus Casimicrobium. The sequence continues at coordinate 27,804 of JAYVNO010000061.1, read as the reverse complement.
CAGAATCGGGCAAGAGCCAAACGATGGCGAGGCCTACGACTCCGACCCACCCCACCGGCTTGACACGCTCGCTCCAACACTGGTAGGTCGCGCCGACCGCGAAGAACAAACCGAGTCTGACCATGTAGTAGTCGAGAAAGTAGATCACTTCCAGCGGAGCAGCGGGTGGCGAGAGCGGACGCGTAAGCAGCATGAAAACCAGTATCGCGCTCACAATTAACATCTTCCAGCGCAAGGCAAACGGTAGCAGCCCCACGGCGAGTAGCGTGACATAGCAGGTCATCTCATAGGGCAGCGACCACAACGAGCCGTTGAATATGTGCCGATAGGAGTTGTTCCAAAACAAACCCGGCAACACATAATGAATGTCCCATGCGGTCGCCGTGAGCAAATGCTTGATGGTTTGCTCATGCACTGCGTAAACGCCCATATCCAGCGTGGTAAGCCAAGGTCCCACCACTGCCGTTGCAACAAGCACGTACACAATGAGCGCGGGATAAATGCGTCGCAAACGCTTCCAGATGAAGCTCAACACGCTCGTTGATCGCTGCCAGGATTGCGTTACAAGATAGCCGCTCAACACGAAGAATATGGCCACTCCCACGCCGCCGAAAGTGTCAATGCCGAAATACCTTGCAAATGGATCGGCTATCGGCTGCCCTCCAATCGGATAGCTATGACTGAACAGAACGAGCCAGGCTGCGAGCAGGCGCAGCACGTCAAAGTTATTGTCACGTCTATCCACGTACCGCGTTCGCTGTAACGACTAACTGAAGCGCCTGCGCAGCACATGGCGCAGCGTGGCCATCCGAGCCAGCATCGGGGAGCGGGCAACTCGAGCACGCACCTGATCACGTCCGACGTGGATGAGCGCATTGCTGCGTACATAGTCCTCAGCGAGCTTGCGAACGAACGCTGGATCGGCGCTGAATTTCATCTCGCACTGCCGGGCGACGGCATCTTTGTAGGCATCGTCGAGCTTACCCTGACGCTCCGCCGAGTGGCTGACTTCAGCGGGAACTCGGTACTTGGATGTCGTTTTACGTACCTGCACGAAATCATCCTGCATCGTATAGCGCGTCCATAAATTCCAGTCTTCGAGCTGATGCATGTCTTCGGCGAAGCCTCCGTATCGCTCATACAAACTGCGATGAAACAGCACTGCCTGAATTGGCATGAAATTGTGATGCCACAAGGTGACACGCGAAAACGGTTCATCGGGAACGCTATCCCAACTCACTTCGTGGTAGGCGGCAATACGCGCATCAATGATCTGCGTTGTGGTGCGCCAGGACAGTGCAAATGCGCCCAGCAGTCTGGCCTCCCGGATCGTTTGCAGGAGCACTTCCAGATGGTCAGCAAAAAACAGATCGTCATCATCGAGAAAACACATCCATTCGCCGCGCGCCTCTTGCAGGGCTCGATTGCCCGCGACCGAACGACCGCGACCAGGCGAGATTCTGTAGTAGCAAACGTTCATTCGGTCTGCGAATTCATCACACACCGCTTTGCCCTCTTCCGACCCGTCTTCGACCACTACGACCTCAATCGGGCGGTGTGTTTGATGAAGCACCGAACTTAGCGCCTGGCGCAAAAAGGCGGCGCGCTTGTGGGTACGAATGAGCACTGAAATCAGGGGCAAATCTTTCGGCTGCTGCTCACGTGGCGTAAAGCTGTGAAAGGCGCCTTCGCGGCGAATTTCATAGCCCCAGCCGGCAAAGCGTGGCTCAAAGTGCGGCGCGCCTTTATGGCTTTTCCAGAAATAGCGGTAGTTGCGCATAAACCGCAGGATCGCCTTTGCGATACCTCGCCTGCGCCCAGAGAAGCTCTCGGGCAGCATCATTTCCGCGAACGCCATTGACAGGCCCTGACCAATCTGGCGACGCCCCGCATAGCGGGCCCGCAGGCAGAGATTCACGTAGATGCCTTCCAGCGCCTGTAGCGGCTTGACCTCGTGCGCCTTGCTGTAAGTGTGATGCACGACAGCCGCTCTGGCCACATAGCGCAAACGATAGCCTGCGCACCGCAGTCGCCAGGACAGATCGACATCCTCGCCATACATGAATATTCTTGGCTCGAAGCCTGCGACTTCTCGCATTGCCGATGCGCGAAGCAATACCGCAGCGCCGCTCACCCACTCAGTATCGAGGCTCACCGGGTCGTAGACCTTCGGGTGCTCGAATGGAATTTGCCGCATCTCCCATGCAGCGACCCTGACGTCGTCACCTGCGGCATATTTCCACAATTCCGCGAGCGCACCGGTTTCCGGTATCGCATCCTGATTCAGCGCCAGCACGTACGCCGCCTCTGAATCGATGAGCATGCGGTTGATTCCGCAGCCAAAGCCAAGATTTCCTTCGCCACCGCCAACTGTTAGCGACAGTCCGCGTCGCTGCACGCTGCGGTAGAGATCACTCACAACGCCCGCTGCCGGCGCATCGCCATCGTTGTGCCAGACCCGCATCGCAAGCGGCACGCCCTCACCACTCGCGCGCAATACGGATTCCAGCAACGCTTCTAATTGCGTGGTGTCTGGACGGAACACCACTACCAAAACATCAATCATTGCGCCGCCTTAGTAAACATCAATCGTCCCGTGCGGACGAGCGTCCGCCGCCGTGTCAGTGTAGAAATCACGGATAGCGTCCGCTCGTGGATTGCAACGGTGTGCTGTCGTTGATGTGCAATAGTCAGGGTATCGGTCACGTCCTGTTGTAGCTTGGCAGCCAACCGCTCATGCGCAGCGTGAACCTCCGCACGCGCCGCCTCGGTTTGAGTGCGCTGCAGCACGAGTTCCGTCGCGCTTGCAGCTTTTTCAAGCGCACGCTCATGCGCACGGGCCTCTTCCAGTTGCGCACGCTCGCGGATGCGAGCGGACTGCGCGTGACCAAGGTCGGCGATTCTCATAGCTTCTACTCTGGCGATCAGCGCCTTGCTGTCTGCAACGGTCGCCTGAAGTGTCGCAATCCATTCGCGTTGCTCGTCACGCACCACGAGTCTCGCAGCCTCAATCCGGGCGATCTCCGCCTTGCTTTCTTCGAGCGACGTCTCAAGCGTGGCAATCCACCTGCCACGCTCATCGTGCTTGTGCGTTACGGTTTGAAATGCCTTTTCTGCATATGCCGCTTGCGCTTGCTCAGGCGCGAGGTCGCCACCTAATCGAATGAGTTCGCCACGAAAAAAATGTCCATTCAAATGGATCGCCGCGACTGTTTCCAACGCCGCTAATTGCGGGGTTAATTCCGCTGCTGATTGATGTGTTTGCGCTGTTCTCATTATTTTTTCATAGCACTGATTGAGTCTCCCCACCATGTCCCCCATGGTCAGCAAAGCCGCTGCCGAATCCTGTACGTTAGCCGCTACCCGACCGGTAGTTGTTAGGCAGTCAAGCGCCATTGTGGCTACCACCTCTGCCGAACTATCCACGGGATAGGTCCAACCTGCCCCACACCGCGCAATTCGCTCACCTATTGCGCCAGCCGGCGGGCCGAGAGCAGGCAGCCTCGCACTCCACGCATCGCTCAGAGCGTAGCGGTAGCTCTCTGGCTGGCCATTCGGGAGCAGTGCGAGCCGCACCCCATAACCTTGAATGAGCGTCGGCAGATCACACGACTGGAACGCGCCGTGCACCCACAGACGGTCCGGTTGCAGCCACCCCGACGTTATCTGACCACCGGCATAGCCGATGATGACGACGCGTATCTCTGAGGGCAGGACAGCTACGACAGATTGTAAAAATTTTAGTCCCTTCGGTGGGCCGAGTGGTCCAACCACTGCAATTGGAAACGCCCCGGCCACGCCGCGCACAGCCGCAGGTTCGCTGTGTGTCGCTGTCCTGGGCACGCCGTTTTCAATGCGTTGGCGCGACGTCTGACTCCCGCGCGCTGCTGACAGCACGTCTGAGATGAACTCACTCGGAACAACTCGCTCCGCAGCATGGCTTACGAAATCCAGGCAGGCTCTACGTTCGTCATCCCCGACCACGCCAAAGGCTCCCGCAAAATCGACGTCGTGCAGCGTCGCGAGGTAGTCCACACCTAGCGCATTGCTCAACCGCGCAACGCGCTCGCGCACAGGAGCCAGCGTGGAATGCGCATGCAAAAGCGACGGTCGCCCGAACGCATGAACAACGCTGGAATCAGTCATACGCTTCCGGGTAACAGGAATAAATCGGCGCGCCGGGACCGTCTCAAATACGCACTGTTCCGTCACCGGATGCAGGGTGCAGTCGTCCATACGGTGCGCACAAATATCGCGCACGTAGCGATCCACGCCGCCGCCGTTGGCCGGGACTACACGCAGTGCATAACCGCCAACGGCTGCATCCACTGCCCTTCCGGCGGTCAGCACAATCGCGCGGCGACCCATTGAACTAAAAGTTCAACTTGCCCGTAACTTAAGAAAGTCGCACCCAATAGAGTAATCGCGAAACCCCAGACAACCACCCGCCAACGCCGTGACAGCAGGGAGGCGGAATCAATTCGCGTAAACTTTTCCATACGGCATTCTACGAGCGGCATGAAAAATTGCACTGTTTTGGTATTGAACGTACGCATGGAATCTATCGACAAATATGCAGCTCACTACGGTGACTGGCAGTGGAATGTACCCCGGCGGTTCAACATTGCCACCGAGTGCGCCCATAAATGGGCAACTGATCCGGTACGTCGTACCGAAGCCGCCATTCGCTGGGAAGACGAATCGGGCACTTTTGATGAGATCACATACGCTGAGTTTGCGCGTCAAATCCATCGTCTCGCATCGGCGCTGGCGTCCCTCGGCTTCAAACGCGGTGACCGCATCGCGGTATGCCTGCCGCAGCGCATTGAAACCGCTGTGTCGCTTCTGGCGGCGCTGCAACTCGGCGCAGTGGCGGTACCGCTCACCGTTTTGTTTGGGCCTGAGGCGCTCGCCTATCGCCTGAATAACGCGCAGTGCAAGCTTGCCGTATGCGACTCGGCATCGCTGACCCATGTGTTGTCAGTTCGCACGCACGTGCCGTGCCTGAAAACAATCATCACCTGTGCCGGAGCCTTTGACGACGCCGCCATAGACTGGAACGATTTGCTCAGTCGCGGCAGCGATCAATTTGAAGTCGCGGCGACTGCCGCCGATGACCCAGCGCTCATCATCTACACCAGCGGGACGACGGGGCCACCGAAAGGCGCGGTCATTCCGCACCGCGCGCTGCTTGGAAACTTGTCCGGCTTCACGTATTCCCACAACGAATTCCCGCAGACGGGCGACATATTTTGGTCGCCAGCGGACTGGGCCTGGACCGGTGGAATTTGGGATGCGCTGCTGCCCACACTTTATTTTGGCCACACCATCGTCGGGTATTGCGGGCGCTTCGATCCTGCCCGCGCGTTTTCGCTGATGGAGCGTCATGGCGTGACTAACACCTTTTTGTTCCCGACCGCGCTCAAGATGATGATGAAAAGCGTACCGTTTCCGCGTGACACCTATCAGCTGAAGCTGCGCTCCATCATGAGCGCAGGCGAGAGCGTTGGTGAGACGGTGTTTAAGTGGACGGAACAGGCGCTGGGCATCACCCTGAACGAGATGTTCGGGCAAACCGAGCTGAACTACATTGTGGGCAATTGTGCCGCGTTATGGCCCGCGCGCGCGGGAAGCATGGGCCGCGCCTATCCCGGTCATCAGGTTGCCGTTGTCGATCCACTCGGTCGCGTCGTTCCTGTCGGCGAAACAGGCGACATCGCGGTCAATCGTCGTGACATCAACGGTGATCTTGATCCGATATTTTTCCTCGGCTACCTCGGCAACGATGCGGGTACCAAAGCCAAATATTCTGGCGAATGGTGCCTCACCGGCGATATGGCGCACATGGATGTTGACGGCTATCTATGGTACGAAGGACGTAGCGACGACGTGATCAAGAGCGCAGGCTACCGCATCGGCCCCGCAGAGGTGGAGAGCTGCCTGATTCAACATTCAGCCGTACTCATGGCCGCCGTAATAGGTAAACCGGACGCCGAGCGTGGATCTATCGTGAAAGCGTTTATCGTGCTCGCTGCAGGCTTCGAAGCGAATGAAAAGCTCGAAAAGAGTCTGGCGATGCATGTGCGCGGACGCCTTGCGCCGTATGAGTATCCAAAAGAATTTGAGTTTGTCGATGCGCTTCCGATGACCACCACGGGAAAGATCCAACGCAAGGTGCTGCGTGATCAGGAGCTGGCCAAAGGTGCGCGCAATCCGGGGGGCATTTGACACCACGAAACTCAATGCGTCCGCTGTCGTGCTTTGGGCTAATTTGCGCGACGTAAAAAATTCGACTACAGAGCGCCAGAGTTTCGCCACGACCGTAATCGGCGGCGATGTTTACGAGCCCTTGAATTTCACGGCCACTCCACGAACCCGACTGATGGCGGGAGCGTTGTAGCACTGCTGTTGGGCACGGTTGGACGTTCGCGCGCCGCTACAGCAAAAAAAACGCCAAACCGGTTTCCCGATTTGGCGCTTTCTCGGCGTCACGACGCCAGCAAAGTCCTACTTCAAACCCAACGCTTTTTTCGCGCCAACTTGTGGCGAGCCCGGCAGCGGATTTTTTACATACGGGAAGGCAGCGTCGAAGAAGCTGTCATCCACGTATGCACCGTCGGTGAAACCGATACCGCCGGAAGGTGCATCTGCAGGCGTACAGCCGAGGCTTAATGTGCAGAGTTTGCCCATCACCACGCGCAGCGAGATGTCGACCACGTCGTCACCCAAGCGGCGCCCGTTCGGGTAACCCGACGTATCGCCACCGATGACGCCCAGTCGATTCTGCGAACCCTTAGGTACTGCGTCGAAACTGGTATTCAAACGAAGCATTTCCGACGCAACGCCGTTTCCGGCCGGTTTATTCAACCCGGGTACACCCGTTAAAAACGCTGTGACCAAATCCATACGTGGGAAGTTGGTGGGCGCTTTAACGCCAGCGGCACTGAACAGCGCGCCGATCAACGTCGGGAGCGTCGGGTTTGTCACGTAATCAGCGAACTGACCGTCATCAGCAGGCTGGCTGCCATTGAATTTGTCTTTATCTTTCAGCCCAATGACGACTTCATTAACCAGTGGCATGCCGAGGCGCGACACTTGTGTATAACCGCCGCTGTAAGTCGCATTGGCGTTGAGACCAGATGCAGCCGCCGTCATGGTGCGCGTATCGCGGATGCTGGCTGTTGTCCAGCCGCCGATCACCGGATCCGTTGCCGAGGTGAGGCACGCGATCGGCAATTCCAGCGCGATGGTCGTCACGTTTTTGTCGGCCAAATCGTCACGCGCGGCTTTTTCGGCGTTGGCGGCAAATTCAGTCGCGGGGAGCTTGATGTTGATCAAGTCAAACGTTTCACCCAGATTGACGACGAACGGGTCCTTGCGCTGGCCAACGAATACGCGACCAGGCGTGGCGCACTCAGGAATGGCGATGTTGTAGACGTGCTTTGCAGCATACGCCGGGTAGTTTGGAATGGTCTTGTTGCCAATATTGTCAACGGGCTTATCAAAAAACGCAGCGCCGTTCGCCGCATTGGTCACCATTTTCCAGGAGTTTGGTGCGCGGAAAGCGGCGATGTTGAAGGTTTCGCGAACATTCAAGGCGCCGTCAAAGGGGCTATCGACACCGCGTGCGCCGTTGTTGACTAACGGGATGGAAACCATCTTGCCGCCGACGTTAATTTTGTTGTCGGCCAGGCTATTCTGAAAGGAGAACTGGAAGGTCCAATCGGGCTTCGCATCGCCGTTGCTGTCAATGTGAATGGAGTACAGCGCGTTCGGGTCCATCTGGAAATAGTTCGGGCCGCCGTAAGCGTCCTGAAGCGGAGCGTAGTTCGCAATAACCGTCACGAACGCAGAGCGACCAGGCTCGGTGCTGCGGAACATGTAGAAGTCAGTGCCGTCAACTTTAGGCAGCTGAGTAATGAAGGGGGCTTCGCGGTGACTGGATGCCGCAGCGGGCGCGGCAACAAAGCTCATCGCCAATGCCAGCACTGATGCGCCGAGCAGGGGACGTCCCCACCCAGCTATTCCTTGGGACTTCGCAACATTGATATTCATGTGTTTCTCCACGTTATGAGTTGATAAGTGACGCGCTCTACATTCGCATTACCCGATCTATACGAGCGAACAGTTAAATTTGGTTTTGCTTATTTCGCCATACCGGTCAACGCACCGTCGGCACCTGCGTTCCGCGTTCGCAACCCGAAAAAGTGGAACTCGATTCCATTCAAATACGCTGACCCGCGCGGTGCTGCCGAGAAAAAATCTGATGCTCATTCCCTGGATTTTTTTCTTTCAGCTATATCGTCCGATGCGCATCCGCATTGGGCTTAGCGCGTAAAATAGCGTATAGTCGACTATTTGATTAAATGACTCTTAGCCCCTATGCAATGGTGCGCTCAGCACAAAGGTGTTGTCGCTTTGCGCCGCATCAGCTTGCAGATAAATGAGTTTATATACAGCTAATTTACAATTGTCTGCATGCTCCGCGCCCTCTACGTCGACTTCAACAGCTATTTTGCTTCCGTCGAGCAACAGTTGCGGCCTGAGTTGCGTGGACGCCCAGTGGCTGTCGTACCGATGATCGCCGACACCACCTGCGCGATCGCCGCGAGCGTCGAGGCCAAACGCTTCGGCGTGAAAACGCTAACTAACGTGGCCGATGCGCGACGATTGTGCCCCGAGATCGTGTTCGTCGAATCGCGGCCCGCCGTATATGTAGAGTTTCATCATCGGGCGAAGGCGGTGGTTGAGAGCGTCGCGCCGATTGCGTCGGTAAACTCTATTGACGAGATGTGCATCACGCTCTCGGGCCGCGACCAGCTGCGGCCAGCGGCCGAAAAAATGGCGCTCGAAATCAAGTATCGGCTGCGCAAACAATTGGGCGTTTGCATCACCTCCTCTATCGGTATCGCGCCCAATACGTTCCTCGCCAAAACCGCGAGCGACATAGTGAAACCGGATGGTCTGGTGGTCATCGAACTCACCGATTTGCCGCATGCGTTGCTGCCGCTCAGGCTCAATCATTTTGTCGGCATCGGCAAAAAAATGTTGCAGCGACTGATCGACAGCGGCATCACCACGACGCCTGAATTGCTAACGGCGGACGCGGCGAAACTGCGCGCGGTTTGGGGCGGCATCGAAGGCGAACGGTTCTGGCAAAAACTGCGCGGTGAGGATGTGGTCGCACGCGAAACCAAAACGTCATCGATCAGCCACTCGCACGTGATCGGCCCCGATCATCGATCACATACGCATGCCCAAGCCGTGCTCTCCCGCCTGACGCAAAAGGCCGCGATGCGCCTGCGCGATATGGAGTTTGTGACCACCGACGTGTCGCTGTATCTGAAGCTGCGCGGGGGTGAAAAGCAAAAGCGGCATCAACGGGTTGACGCGACAGATCGCACCACAACGCTGCTGGAAATAGTGCAGGCGTTGTACGAATCCATGCTCACAGATCGCGGCGTCAGGAACACTACGCCGACGGCAGTGGGCATGGCATTGTCAGGGCTCACGCCGCGAGCAGGTCAGTCGCTGTCGCTATTCGCTACGCAGCCCAACACGGAGAAACTTGATCGCGTGGTCGATCAGCTCAATCTGAAATTCGGCAACAACACGCTGTTTTGGGGCGGCGCGTTTACGGCGCAAAAGGCCGCGCGGATGGCCATTGCGTTCAACCACATTCCGGATTTGGTGATTGAGGGGCATGTGGGCAAGCAGGCCGCATCCAACGCGCCGCAGCCGCAACCCAACGCGCACGACCCGTAGGAGGGGTTCTACCCCGACCCGCATTGGGTCAGGCCCGTGTAGGGTGGGCACACCGTGCCCACCAACCGCTGGCAAACGAACCCATTCTGTTACGTGCGGTGCCGGTGGACACGGGGTGCCCAACCTACAAAACTCAAGGTCGTTTCGGCATAGGCACGGCATCAGGATGCGCCGCGCGCTTCGGTTTTTCACCCGCCCGCAAAATCGCGATCACGTCGGCCCCCACAAACTTCTCAACAAACCGCCGGTGCAACACAAACCACACCACCAGCGCCGTCACCGGTGGCATGATCAGCGTTGAAAATTGATACAGGTACGCAATTACTTCAAGCTGCCACGCCGCCCACGCTGCCTGATCCCGAACCGCAGGCCCGGAGCTGAGCAAAATCTGCTTCATGCCCGCCGCGAACACCGCCAGCATTTGCAGCGGCAACAGCAGCAGCCAGCCATACCAGAGGTTGCGCCAGCGCTGTGGATGCCACGCCGCAAGCGTTAGCGCGGCCATCAGCGCAGCGCCGTAGCTGTACAGCCGCGCGTCTACCTCCGCGCTTACGCGCGCGTCAGCCCGAAACGCCTGCCCGGCCACGACACCTGGTGACAGCGACGTCATGAACTCAAAGCCGTGCAGTGATTGCGTCACGGACGTTACAAATTCCGGTAACCCGAGCAGCGCCATACCCGACAAAAACCAGCGAATCGGCCAATGCAAAAGCGGCACCAACACATACCAGGTCGCGAAGACAAGCGGCACCCAGAGCAGGATGCGCAAAAAGAAGCGACCGATGGTGGAGGGCATGCCCGCGCCCTGGATCAGGCGGCGAGCGGGGCCGCACTGCCCGCGTCACCCGATGAAGGAGGCGTGCCGACGGACGGCGCACGGTTGATCCGCCGCACCCAGATCAGCCACACGATCAACACGTCGAGCATGATCAGCGCTTGCCAGATGTAGAGGTGCGCCCACTCAAACGCCGTCATATTCCACTGGCCAAGATAGAACAGGCTGATGATGCGTGCCACGTTCAAGCCCTGTACCGCGACAAAACCAAAGGCCAGTCCCCAGGCTTTTTGCGTCCATGTCGAAGGGAAGGCCAGAATCGCTGCAATGAGCACCAACGTCGCTTCCACGCCGTTGCAACCCGCCTCAATGCTCACCGCAAACCCGCTGGAGTTGCTGCGCAACACCTTGCCGATGGCCACCGCATTACTGTCAAAAATTGCGACCAGCTGCGCGCAAAAATGTGCCAGTCCATTGGTCCAGGGAATTACGAAATAGTCCTGCCCCCACGGCGTCAGCTGCGCACCGAACAGCACCGCCTGAATCACGACAAAAAGGATGAGAAAACGAACCATGGCCGACACAAAAGTAGCGAGAACGCTACTGCCCAATTGTTGAGCGCGAATCGTACCCTAACTTGCCAGCCCTGCAGCTCCGTAAAATCCGTAGATGGCCATTGCAAAACTCCATCGCGCTCTTGTCACGTCAGCCCTGCTGCTGCTCACGTCCGCAACACTGCACGCCCTCGAGCCCGGTGAGCGGGTCATTGTGCTTAACTCAGGTGAAGGCACAGTGTCCATCATCGATCGCGCGACGCGCAAAGTAGTCGACACCTATCCCGTCGGCAAGGAGCCGCATCATTTGATGCCGGTGCTCAATAAAGATGACGAGCTGGTGATCGCGAACTCCGCCTCCAACGATCTGGTGTTCTTGAATCCGTTGACAGGTGAGGTCAAGCGTCGCTTGCCGCGCATCAGCGACCCGTATCAACTGGGCTACTCCCCCGACGGTAAGTGGTTTGTGTCAGTCAGTTTACGGCTGGATCGGGTGGACATCTATTCGATGCCGAACTACGATTTGAGAGCCCGCATCGTTACCAAAAAAACGCCGAGCCACGTCGCTTTCAGCAACGATTCGCGCTTTGCTTATGTCACCATGCAAGATTCTGATGAGCTGGTGGCGCTTGATCTTGGCACTCAGAAAGAAGCCTGGCGTATCAAGATTGGCAAGACGCCCGCTGGTATCTGGATGAGCCCGCAAGGCTTCCTGTTTATCGGCATCATGGGGCGGGATTTTGTGCAGGTGGTCGATCCGGCCAAGCGCGAAACAGTGCGAAAAATTGTCACGGGTCGTGGCGCGCATAACGTGTTTCCGATGGGCGACGGCGTGCGCGTGCTGGTGAGCAATCGGGTGGACGGCACCATCACGCCGGTCGACTATAAAACCTTCACGGTTGGAAAACCGATCAAAGTCGGCCGCGGCGTCGACTGCCTTGAAGTTTCGGCTGACGGGAAGGAAGTGTGGGCCACCGTGCGCTGGGAGGCCAAGGTGGCGGTGATCGACATGACTGGCGTCAAGCCCATTGAGTACATCCCTGTCGGGCGCTCGCCGCACGGCATTTATTTCAAGAGCCATGCGCGCCGTGATCAGTAATATGGTTTTTGTAGGAGCGGCCTCGGCCGCGATCAGGGCTCCACTAGCGAGGTCGAGATCACGACCAAGGCCGCTCCTGCAGGTTGTGCGGTCTTGGGCGGCGGTGACGGCAATGGTGCTCGCCACGACGACGCGCGCTGCCTGCAGCGGCACCGTCTACCTGACGCTCGACACAGGCCACATGGAACCGGCGAACGCCATCGCCGACATCCTGGCCAGGCATCAGGTGAAGGCCACTTTTTTCGTCGCCAATGAGAAGACGAAGTCTGGCGGCTTCACGCTGGACGATTCACAAAGGCCGTTCTGGCAGCGCGTCGCGAAGGAAGGGCATGCGTTCGGTTCACACACATGGTCGCACAGCTATTTTCGCGGCGATGTCGGCACCGATAAAGTGAGCTTTATCCCTTGGGGCAAGACGGCAATGGAAGGCCGCACGCTGGATCGCGCGGGCGTTTGCGCTGAACTCAAAAAGTCGGAAGACCGCTTTCGCGACATGACCGGACGCGGCTTTGACGCGCTGTGGCGCGCACCCGGCGGCAAGATCACGCCGCGTGTGTTGAATTACGCAAAAAGCTGCGGCTACACCCATGTCGGCTGGGCGGATGCGGGGTTTTTGGGCGATGAGTTGTCAAGCCAGACCTACCCGAATGAAATGCTGCTCAAACGCGCGTTGGCCAACATTCGTGACGGCGATATTCTGGTCGCGCATCTCGGTATCTGGTCGCGCAAAGAGCCGTTCTGGCCGATGTTTGATCCGTTGATTGCGGGGCTTAAGGCGAAGGGATTTTGTTTTGCGACGATTCCCGAACGCAAGCGCAAATAACTCTGATGGATTCGCTCGAACACGCTTTTGAATCGCTGGTCGGCTGGGTTTACGCCACCCTGGTTGACCCGATGATTTACACGCTTGGCCTGATGTCGTGGGCGGAGCGGGCCTTTGATGCGACCGCGTTTTTTGTGGGTGGCGTGCTTACGGTGATTGCCACCGCGCTCGTCTGCATTCCGATCGAAAAGCTCGCGCCCGCGCAAAGAATTTCTGACCGCAAGCAGGTACGCACCGACGTTGTCTTTACGTTGATCAACAAGCTCGGCGTAGTGCCGCTGTTCACCTTTGCCACACTGCTCGTGCTCTGGTCTCCGATCGAAGCGTGGCTACGACTCAAAGGATTTTCTCCCTGGTCGCTGGAGGACCTGTGGCCGAGGCTCAATGCGAATCCGGCGCTGAGCCTGATGCTATACGTGGTCATTCTCGACTTCGCTGGCTATTGGCAACATCGCTTTCAGCATCGACTTAACTGGTGGTGGCAGTTGCATTCGTTGCACCATGCTCAGCGCGATATGACGTTCTGGACGGATGATCGCAATCATGTAATGGATGAGCTGCTCGGCGCATTCTGGATGGCGGCGGTGGCGCTCGCCATTGGGGTGCCGCCGCAACAATTCCCGCTACTGCTGTTCATCACCAAACTGATGGAGTCGCTCGGGCATGCCAATGTGCGCTGGACCTTCGGCTGGCTCAGGCATATCTTGGTCAGCCCGCAGTTTCACCGTGTCCATCACGGCGTCATCATGAGTCACCAGGGGCCATCGCAGGGCGTGAATTTTGGCGTGGTGTTCTCTTTTTGGGATAAGCTATTTGCTACGGCAGATTTTCGCGACGCCTATCCGGCAACCGGCGTCGCTGATCAACTGCAGGGTCAACATTATGGAGATGGATTTTGGGAGACTCAATGGTTGGGATTCGTGCGCCTCAAACGCCTCTTCTGGCCGCGCTGACGGTCACGTTAGTAGCGGTCGCAGCGTTTATGCTCAGCAGTTGCGCCACCGTCGTACAGGAAACAAAACGTTCACTGCTCGACCAAAAGTGCCAGCAGCGTGTTGTAACCATGTTGAACGCGGTGTCGCCAGTGGTGACGGAGACCGGGATTGCGGAAAAGTTTTGCGCCTGCCTTACGCAGCAGGTAGACGTCATAAAGCTTGAAGCTGATATTGATGGCGTAAAGGAGATAGGCATCAACCCGGAAACACTGCGTTTTGTTACCGAATACATACCGACGATTCGCGGTTGCGCGAAACAAACGGGACTCTGGAAAGGGCTTTAGGGCACCTCTAAAAATTCATTTTTTGGGGATGCAGTGTTAGGCGCGGGGCGCGCAGCAACCGGAATGTACGCTCTGGTAAATGAGGATTGCGAGCACCCCGTAACGACACAATGCGCCCCACAAATGAATTTTTAGAGGTGCCCTTTAGTCGGCCCTGACCTTTACGAACCTACGCAACCGCAGTAATCGATTGCGCGAAGCCGCGCAGCCCGTGCAGGATGAACGCAACCAGTTGTTTTTCAACCGCCGGGTCACCCGCCGTGTTGACGCCGTTTGAAAGGCGTCCGACACGTTGGTCGCTCAGGTAATGCAAGATTGCACCCAGCGCAAACTGAAAGCCCCACGCTGCTTGCGCCTGAGTGAAGCCCGGATATTCGTGCGCGAGTGCGCCGTGCAAAGCTGAAATAAATTCGGCCGATACCGGATCCAGAAATTCGCGGATAGCCCGATCATCTTCGACGCCTTGCTGTGTCAAGCCGCGAGTCAGAAACAGCGCATACGACTCTCCTTGAGCGCTGTCGCGCATGCGAACCACCGGCACTACCATAACCAAAACGATGCGCTGCAATTGCTCGCCTTTGCTTGCAGCGAGCGCGTCGCGCAAATCGACGCTGCGCTGGGCAACGGTGCCACTCAAATGCGCAAAAATCGCGTCGTATAGCTCCTGCTTCTGCCCAAAGTAGTAGCCAACCAGCGCCAGCGGCACTTTGGCCTCGGCAGCAATTTGTCGGATGGTGACCGCGTGGTAACCGAAGCGTCCAAACAACCGCTGCGAGGCGTCGAGAATATTCTGGCGGCGATCCGGACGAGGTTGGACGACCGTTGCGTCAATACGCACAGGAGCGTTTAGCGAGTGGCTGGTTGTGGCCAGAGATTCCGTAATGGCGTTCATGAGTATTTCGTCGGTGCAGTTTGCGGTAATGAAATCAGCCAGAGCGATTTCCAGTTTTGTATTTCCCGTAACCAAAAGCGGCGGGGAGCGATAAGCACCCGCTTCATATGAACTTCTGACCAATCAACGTTCAGAAAGTGCGAGGGAATTTTCACATCCGTATGCACCCGTGGCCAGACTTGGCATTTAGACGTGGTCGCCTCGCGTCGAATACACAGCGTGTCCACTAACAACGCCATGACTGATTGTTTTACAGGCGCGCCACCTCAAACTATAGTTTATGCGCTCATCAACAACTTTTGACACCGGTGGTTTTTCAACGCTTTCGCCCTCGCCGCGCATGCCTGTGCTGTTTCTAGGCCACGGCAGTCCTATGAATGCCGTGGAGGACAATGCGTACCGTCAAAGCTGGCAAGCGTTAGGTCAGCAATTCGGACGCGAATTTCCGCAGCCGCAACTCATTTTGTGCATCTCCGCGCACTGGCTGACTCAAGGCTGGCAGCTCACCGCAACGGGAAAGCCGAAGACGCTTCACGACTTCGGCGGTTTTCCTCAAGCGCTGTTCGACCAGCAGTACCCTGCGCCAGGCGCTCCTGATATTACGCAAGAAATCGCCGCACGGTTTTCAAATGCTCCGATCCGTCTGGACGACCACCAGTGGGGCCTCGACCATGGCGCATGGTCGGTGCTGAAGCCGATGTTCCCTGAGGCGTCAATCAAGACGGTGCAGCTTTCTATCAACTACGACCGGCCTGCCAGCGAGCATTTCGCATTGGGTCAGCAACTGTCGGCATTGCGCGATCACGGCGTGCTCATCGTTGGCAGCGGAAATATCGTACACAACCTGCGCGCCATGAAACACGATGCCACACACCACTAGGCGTACGATTGGGCCATCGAATTCGACCGCACCGTCGGCGATCAGGTGCAGACTGGCAATCTATTGGCGTTGCAGCATTTTCAGAAGATGGGGTCGGTGGCGCAGCTCGCGCATCCAACGTTTGAGCACTATTTGCCGCTGCTCTACGCGGCAGGTGCCGCGACTGACAAGGACAGCGTAAGGTTCTTCAATACCGGTTTTCAGGGGGCTTCGATTTCGATGCGTTCGATGATTTGGGAGGCGCACGGATCATTATTCTAAAAGTGCGCCGCGCCCACCACAGTGCCGTGTAGCCTTGCTGAGGCAGCAATGGGTCGGAAATCGCGCGAATAGTCGCATCACTAGCGCATGCAAGGAGAAATGCGACTACAGCGCACGATAGTGCCTATAGCTTTTCTCCAAAAAGCCCATTTTATCGGGGCTGGGACTGAATTGGAGGGTTAGTCGACTTTCTGTATTTAGCAGGCTTTGCCTTCACCAAACGGGCGATACAGCCAAAAGCTGCTAATGTGGCGTTGCGGAATTGATGCGACTAACAAAAGACGACAAATTTTTCACCGAATCGAGGCGCGAAGCACAGCAATAGCTAGCTATTGCGAGCATTTGCAACGACGAGTCGGCAGAAAAGATGCGTTTTTAAGTCGCATCAGGAACGCAACACCACATTAGGACTTAACGAGCGCCGTCAAGTCTGCGGCAATCAAATCAGCGCCTGCCTCGTGGCGGATCATCAGGCGAATTCTGCCTTGCGGATCAAAGGCATACATCTGCGTTGAGTGATCAACGAGATAAGTATTTTCGTCCTTGATCTGCGCCTTTTGATAGATGATTTTGAACTCTTTGGCGACGGCGGCGGTTTGCTCGTCCGAGCCATAGAGCGCGGCGAATGTCGGATTAAACGCGTGAGCGTAATCGGTCAGCAATTTCGGCTGATCCCGCTTGGGATCAAGCGTCACAAAAATCACCTGAACCCGGGCCGCCTCTTCCGGCTTCATCTTGATAAGTGCGGCGTTGAGCGTCGTCATCGTCGTCGGACAATAGTCCGGGCAGAACATGTAACCGAAAAAAATCACCATCGTCTTGCCCTTGAAGCTCGCGAGCGTACGCGGCTGCTGGGTTGCTGCGTCGCTCAATTCGAGAGTTTTGCCAAAAGCTGCTCCGGTGATGTCGGTAGCGTTAAATTTGACGGCAGATGTGTCTCGGCTGCAGGAAGCTAGCGACCACGTCAGCGCCAGCGCAAGCAGCGCAACAAAAGCGCGCATCCTAGTGCTTGTGTTCCGCGTGATCGTGCGCGCCCGGCTTTTCGACCGCCACCTGCACGGTGACCTCGCCCGCCTTTTCAAACTTGAGTTTGAGTGGAAATTTTTCGCCGTCTTTCAGACCGTCTTTCAATCCGATCAACATGATGTGAAACCCGCCCGGCTTGAGTTCTGCCACGGCGTTGGCCGGTATATCGAGCGCCTTGATTTCGCGCATTTTCATGACACCCGCCTCGGTAATCATGCTGTGAATCTGGATTTCCCTGGCGACGTCGCCAGACACGCCAATCAGCCTGTCCGCAGCGCCTTTGTTGTCAAACACCATGAACGCCGCTGAGTTTTTTACTGCGCCAGGCGTCGCGCGCGCCCACGGATGACCGATGCTGATGGTGCCAACGTTGGCATTTTGTGCGAAGGCACCCGTGGACAGAACCGAGGCGAGGATTAAGGCGATGATTTTCATGATTTATAGGAGCAGCGATGCCGCAACTTGCGTTGATGATTTGGAAAAAATGTGGCAAACCCGTACCTCCCGTTGAGCTAGCACCACGGTCGCCATCAGCGCCCTGCTCACATCTCTGGTTAGCATCACATTAGACAACAGCAATTTGAACACGGTTCCCAAACCCGCAGCAACGAGCCGCGTTCGTCACGCCATCAGGTCAATACTCTGCGTGTTAAATCGTGTCAGATTCGGCACGATCGCGGCGAGATCGGACGTTGCCGCACCCATCCACGTGGCGAGCGTGGCGATGTAGGCGTCCGAGGCAATGGTTGGCAGCAAGCGGCCCTCGCCTACGTCGACCGCCGTTCCCAGCGCGGGCATTGGGAAGCTGCCAACGATGCGCCCGCCCTTCACCGCACCGCCAAGCACTAGTTGATGCCCGCCCCAGCCGTGGTCGGAGCCCTGGCCATTGGAGCGCAGCGTGCGACCAAAGTCGCTCATGGTCATCGTCGTCACGTTGTTCGCGACACCCATGCTGTCAGTGGCGCGATAGAAAACGTCGAGCGCTTCGTCAAGCGTTTTCAGCAAGTCAAAATGTTTCCCGGACAGCAGCGTTTTGCCGTTCACGTTGCTGCCAAATTGATCTCCGTGGTTGTCAAAGCCACCCAACGACACAAAGAAAATTTCACGCGTGACGCCGAGTGTGGCCCGCGCCGCAATCATCGCTGCCACTGCGTGCAGCTGCGCAGCCAGCCGGTTACCTGCGGGCCAGATGCCGGGCACCGGATTTTTGAGCGTATAGACGCCGTTGCTCAAGGTGTACATCGATTCGGTCACGAAGGCGCCGACATCGAGCGAGGCTTTGTGAATGCCCGCGTATTGTTTCTCAAGCAGGTTGCTGCGCGCATCGTTAATGTTGTTCACGAACACATCTTGCGGCAATCGATTTACGCCACTACCCGTCCAGTTCCAGCTGACATCGGCCGACGCCGTGCGCGCAATGCGCGTGCTCGTGTCAATCGCCCCGTTTTTGTACTTGACCGGCGACACCGTATACGCCGTGACCTGATTACCCTTCATGAAAATATTGCCGCTCCCGAGGCTCGTTGACACCGGCAGCAAGCCCGATGACGCCGCGCGGAACGCGTCAGCCATGCGACCGCCCCAACCCGTATCAGCAGGCAGATCGGGCTGCATCGTTTGCCAGTGCATCTGCATGTCGGAATGCGAAAAAAGCTGCGGTGGCAGCGGCACGCTGCGATTTTGATATTGCGCCAGCGTCGTCGGCGCAAGCAGCGGCCCGGTGTTGGCGACCACGGCGAGCTTTTTGTCCGTATTGAACAGCGTCTGCAAGTTCGTCATGGCGGGGTGAAGCCCAAAACTATTCGCCGCCATAGCCGCCGGTGAAATCGGCAACAGCGAGGCGAGCGGCAACGCAAGGCCGCTTGCCTCAGCCAGCCCGCCGCGCGACGCGGCATAGGTGTTGTAGTCGCTCAGGGTGATAGGCACGATCATGTTGTGGCTGTCATTGCCGCCAAACAAGAAAACACAGACCAGCGCTTTGTAGCCCGTGAGGTCGGCGGCGTTGGCCGATGAGATGGCGAACGGTGGCAAAAAAGCCGTCGCCCCCAGAGCGGCAGAAGCGCGGATAAAGTCACGGCGGTTGGTCATCATAGCTCCCCGGGCTTAGCGTTGAATGGCGTAATCGGCCGAATGAATGATCTGCCATATCACCGCACGGAAGCGGTCGCGGCGCTGATCGGCAATCACGCCTCGGGTGATGTTGGTCGCCATCGCGACGAGGTTCGCCTTGAACGCAGGTTTAAGGTTGTTCGCAGTGAGCAGCAGATCAAGCTCATCCACCATTTGCTGCGGCGTGTCAGCGAGCGCAACACCACTTGCATCGGTCAAATAGCGGTCGTAATTTGGTTTGATCCACAGGCTCTGATCGGCGTCACCATTGCGGAACCCGCCCACCACGCCCCACCCGGTAAAGCCAGCAAATCCAGCGACCGTGGAGGTCGACGTAATTTCAAATTCCGGGCCTTGCAGAAAGGCGGTCGCCATCGCGCCGGCAGGCTCAAAGTCCGGGGAGTAAAAATTGAAGACTGATGGCGCTTTCAGCGCCGACTGGCCCAACGTATCGCTGTCACCGGTGTCCCACACATCGTAATAACCGCCGCTCGCAATGCCAGCAAACGCACGGTGCAGGTGAATGAACTTGATCACCGGCTCGCGCAGCTTGCCAAAAATATTGTTTGCGGCCACGAAATTATCACGCGCCTCGCTGTCGATGAGGATGGCGCGGAGCACCGCTGTCAGGTCGCCGCGCACCGCCGGCGTAGCGCCGTTGTTGTTAAAGGCAGCCGTCACGCGAGCAACGTAGGCGGGGCTCGGGTTGCTCGTAACAAGGCGCTGAATCAACTGGCGACCAATGAACGGGCCGACATTCGGGTGATTGAAAATATTGTCAATGGCGTTCTCGATATCAAGCTGCGCCGATTGACCTGACGGCAGCGTTGAATACGGCGCGCCCGGATATTGCAACAGCGTTTTCGCACCCAGGTCGTGCGGCGGAGGAAACGATCGCAGCGGATCGCTGACCGAACACCACGTGGTGGTGCTGCCCGCAGGCCAGCGTCCATCCTGCGGACACCGCCGCCCCACCCACGGCGTCATCGGCGTCGTCCACTTTTCGACCGGATAATAAAAGCGCCACGGCTCTACCGCCTCTGCTTGATTGGCAAAATGCCATCCCGTAAACGCCTTGGCGAAGCCCTGCACCATCGCCTCGGTGTAAGTCGGGATCAACTGACCGCCGCTGCTTTGCGGCGTGCCGTCGGCGTTCAGCAGCACCGTGCCGACGGCGAACAATTGCAGCAGTTCGCGCGCGTAATTTTCGTTTGGGTTTTCTTGGGTACTACCGAGCATGTCGAGATAGATGCCCATCGCGGGATGAAGCGTCACATCACGCAACAACGTACGGAAGTTACCGAACGCATGCGTGCCCAGCATGTCCATGTAGTTGGCGAGGCCCGTGCCCGCATCAAGCAAACGGTTGTTGCCAATCGACACCACGACCGTTTGCAGCAACGCGTTGACCACACGCTGCCGCAATTGATCACTGCCTTCAAATGCCTGCTTGTAAAACCCCGGCGTGTTCGCCGCCCACGGACAACCCTTAGTGTCGGTGCAGCCGTGCGCACCCGTTTTGTTGGCCGCGATGACCGACTGTGAATAGGCGGTGTAGGACGTGGCGGGCAGCGCAAACTGCTCGGTTAACCAGGCGTTAACACCAAGCGCCTGCACGCGCTCAATTTCGCTGAGCGTCGCGCCGAAGGTGGCCTGTTGAAGCAGCCGCGCCGAGTCCTTCTTCGCGAATGTTGATACCGGCGCCGGGCAACCCAGGTTCAAAAAAAGCTGCAAATCGGCACCGTTTTTTCGTTGCGCGTTGCTAGCGAACGTGATCCCGTTCGCCCACGCATCCTTCGAATATCCGGCAAGGTAGCGGCCAATTATCAGCGCATCGGTGGGCGTGAACGCGTTATCTCCGTCGACGTCCAGACGCGAAAGATTGGCGGTGATGTTGCCTTCAGCGGAGCCCAACGCAGTGGAGGGAGCAACGCCCGCAGTCAGATTGGCACCACGAAAGCCAACCGCATAACGCAGCAAAATCAAGCCATCAATAGCGAATTTAGGCGCGCTCGTGGCGGCGATGTTGAATGGGCAAGCGGTAACCTGAGCGGTAGCTGCGCCCGAGTTAAACGCAGTCAACCCCATCGCACTGAGGCCCAACAAAAACAGTGCCAGTCGAAAGCGGGCGGTCATAAGCAATTCCTGTAAATGCTCGACATCGAGCCGCAGCATGTCGTCCCCAAAGCTGGAGCATAACAGGTGGAAATGACGTTGGCATGTCGCCATTTTGCGACCGTAGCTCACGTAGGGTGGAACGCTCGCGGTTCCGCCTTGTTTCTTCGGCGCACACTTTTTGATAGCGACGGGTCATGTGAACTCATTCGGCGGAACCCGAGCGACCCACCCTACGCGAGCGCTTGCTGCTCGCTAGCAAACGCCGCAATCCGAAGGACGAAAAAGCGTTCGCGCTGATGGTTACTTACGCTGTCGCCTAGCGCCGCAAGATGCTGTGCAACAGTCTGTCCGCCTGGGTCACTCCGCACGGCTGGTCAGCCATAGGCACAAAGCCCGCGTAGAAGATTTGACAACATCGAGTTCGTGGCGATTAATGCTTGGGCGTTTGCAAACAAACCGTGATCGTTGGGCGCAGTGAGGTTGCGCCGCGCGAAACTACGCTGCCTCGCGTAGCGGTAACTGAAAGTACCCCGCGACGATGTCATGCACCGAAATGTCTTCGTCAAGCGCTTCCCAGCGCAGCGCAGCGCCGTTCAGCCGCAACTGAACTGCCTTCAGCTCATCGTCGCTCGCATCGCGCAAGATGCGAAATCGATCTGCTGGAAACGCGATTTGACGGCCGTCGGTGAGTTCGATGAACACGAATCGACCGGCCGCCCAAGCACGGATTGCTACTGCCTCGGTTTCAACGTCCATAAAACACTTGATAGACGATACCTACTCGTTGTTTTGCAAAGGCGCCAATCGGAGAGCAATCCAGGTGCTTACCGCAGCGGACGCCATAGGATGACCGCGACCACGTCTCCATGGATTGAATTGATCCAGATATCCCATTAACTCGTAAACGCACGTTAAATATCTCCTCGCTCTGCTAGGGTCGTCTAGCAACACCTCGATCGGGGCAATAGGTCGCACTACAGTTTTGACGCCGTCACGAACTTCTAGCGCAGGCACTTTTTCTTGTCGGGCATGTGCGAAAGCATCTCGTACGCGGAAAATTTCTTTCACTAGTTGAAACGGTGGTTTACAGTAGTCGAATTGCGCGTGCCAGTGTACTTCGATGACAGTTATCTTTTCGACGGTATTTGCTCGTCTGTCGACTATTCGCCACAAACGCTACGGCAAGGATAACTCGCAGAGTTCGTTTACATATGCCTCCAGCGCGAAAGCAGTCATTACGTAAACGTTTGCCAGATGCAACCGTTCCTTTAACTCTTCGTAGAGTTTCAAGGACAGAGACGCCGAACTGAACATGTAGTGGTAACCATGTTCAATTACATCTGCCGATTCGACGCAAGACCGCTCCATGCTCACTCAAAAAAATATTGCGATGTGCATCTAAGTGGTAGCTGGCGCTGACTAGACGACCAACGACCTTATCGCCTCGCTAAGCTTGGCCCCATCCGTACCACCCGCCATAGCCATATCAGGCCGTCCGCCGCCCTTGCCGCCGACTATTGCCGCAGCCTTACCAACGATGTCGCCTGCCTTGAACTTGCCAACCAGATCAGCAGTCACGCCAGCGCACAAGGCAACCTTGCCATCCGCCGATTTGCTACCCAGCAGAACCACGCCAGAACCTAACTTGTTCTTCAACTGATCCACCATTTCGCGCAGCGCTTTGACATCCGCGCCCTCGATTTCGGCTGACAGGAATTTCACGCCGTCTTTCTCGACGACTTTGCTCATAAGGTCTCCGCCCGCTGCCGCTGCGAGTTTGCTCTTTAGCGCGTTGAGTTCTTTATCCAGCGCTTTGACGTGTTCCTGAATTTGCGCGATTTTTGTCACGACTTCATTGGCCGGAATTTTTAGCGCGCCTGCGATGTCACTCATGCGCGCGTCTAGCGCCTGCACGAAGGCCATTGCGTTCAAGCCTGTGACTGCTTCGACGCGGCGCACGCCAGCCGCTACGCCGCCTTCAGAAACTATCTTGAAGAAGCCGATGTCGCCGGTGCGCGTGACATGCGTGCCGCCGCAGAACTCTTTGCTGCTGCCGATTTCAAGCACGCGCACTTCGTCGCCGTACTTCTCGCCGAACAGCATTGTCGCGCCGCTGGTTTTGGCCTTTTCAATCGGCATGACTTCGGCGTGGGTGGCCGTGTTGGTGACGACCTCTAGATTGACTTTGGCTTCGACTTCGCGAATCTGGGCGTCGGTCATCGGCGCGTTGTGCGCGAAGTCGAAACGCGTTTTTTCGGCGTCGACCAGCGAGCCTTTTTGCGCGACGTGTGTGCCAAGCACTTCGCGCAGCGCCTTGTGCATCAAGTGTGTGACCGAGTGGTTGCGGATGGTGCGGGCGCGGGCGTTGAAATCGACCTGCGCGGCAACGGTGTCGCCCACGCGCAACTCGCCGTTTTGCACTACGCCGTGATGACCGAACACATCGGGCTGCACTTTCAGCGTGTCGTCCACTGTGAACAGCGTCAGGCAGACCCCGGATTTGCTGAGTTCGCCCTTGTCGCCGACCTGACCGCCGGACTCGGCGTAGAACGGTGTGCGGTCGAGCACGACGATGCCGCTGTCGCCCGTGACCAGCGACTCAACGCGTGCGCCGTCCTTGTACAACGCGATGACGCGGCCCTCTTCCGACAACGATTCGTAGCCACGGAATGTGGTCTTCGGGCCGTCGTACGCGAGCACCGTATCGGCCTTGAATTTGCCCGCCGCGCGCGCTGTGGTGCGCTGCTTTTCCATTGCGGTATTGAAGCCTGCTTCATCGACCGTTACACCGCGTTCGCGGCATACGTCGGCGGTCAGATCGAGGGGGAAACCAAACGTATCGTAAAGCTGGAATGCAATTGCTCCGTCAAGCGTTTTGACGCTCGCGGCTTCGCCCACGTAGGCATTCACTTCGCCGAGGGAATTGACTTCGTTCGTTTCCCTCACCCCCAGCCCCTCTCCCCAAGGGAGAGGGGGGCCCGAACCTAGCGCTTTCTCGAGAATCGCCATGCCGTGAACCAGCGTTTCGCCGAAGCGAATCTCTTCACTGTGCAGCGTCTCGGCCACGCGATCCTTCGCGGCACGCAGTTCGGGGTAGGCATCACCCATTTGCACATCAAGTTCCGCGACGAGCTTGTAGAAAAACGGTTTCGTCTGACCGAGTTTGTAGCCGTGGCGCAGGGCGCGTCTAATGATTCGGCGCAGCACATAACCGCGACCCTCATTCGACGGAATCACGCCGTCGGTGATGAGGAACGAGCAGGCGCGAATGTGGTCGGCGATCACCCGCAGTGACGGGTTACCGAGATCGGTACAACCGGTTTCGCGTGACGCCGCGTTGATCAGCGCAACGAATAAATCAATCTCGTAGTTCGAATGAACGTGTTGCAGGATGGCGGCCAGGCGTTCCATGCCCATGCCTGTGTCGACACAGGGCTTGGGCAGCGGCAACATCGGGCCGTCTTTGACCTCGCGGTTGAACTGCATGAACACGAGGTTCCAGATTTCGATGAAGCGGTCGCCGTCCTCGTCCGGCGAACCGGGCGGGCCGCCGGGAATGTGTGCGCCGTGATCATAGAAAATTTCCGAGCACGGGCCGCAGGGGCCAATATCGCCCATTATCCAGAAATTGTCGGAAGCGTAGCGCGCGCCCTTGTTGTCGCCAATGCGCACGATGCGGTCTTCCGCCACACCGATTTCGTCCCGCCAGATGGCGAACGCTTCGTCGTCATCGGCATAGACCGTGACCAGCAATTTTTCTTTCGGCAATCCGTAGACGACGGTCAGCAATTCCCACGCATACTTGATGGCGTCGCGCTTGAAATAATCGCCGAAGGAAAAGTTGCCGAGCATCTCGA
Source organism: Burkholderiales bacterium (assembly GCA_043758415.1). Lineage (GTDB taxonomy): Bacteria > Pseudomonadota > Gammaproteobacteria > Burkholderiales > Casimicrobiaceae > Casimicrobium. The sequence goes on along the minus strand of JAYVNO010000061.1, from coordinate 2,366 downwards.
AAAACGTGTGGTGGCGCGCGGTGTAGCCGACGTTTTCCAGGTCGTTGTGTTTGCCGCCCGCGCGAACGCTGCGCTGTGCGCTGGTTGCCCGTGTGTAGGCGCGCTTGTCCGCGCCCGTGAACACGTCCTTGAACTGCACCATACCGGAGTTGACGAACATGAGCGTCGGGTCGGCCGCGATGAACAGCGGCGAGGACGCAACGCGCGTGTGGCCCTTGGATTCAAAGAAGCTTAAGAACTTTTCCCGGATGTATGCGAGTTTCATGGTGTACTGTGTTTGTGTGGAAGCTGTGCGCGGGGCTGCGTGCTGGACGTGAATAACCTTCGATTTTAAAGGGCGCACTGAGCGGGCGGTTCCTTGATCCATTGCGAAATTGGCATAACGTGGCAGCGTGTTGTAGGAGCGGTGCGAGCCGCGAAAGACTCCCCGACACCGTGGGCTTTCGCGGCTCACGCCGCTCCTACGGCACCATCAGCCGCACGTCAGCTGATCACGCCACAATAGATGTATGGAAGCCTTCCTCATCTCTACCGGTATCGTCGCCCTTGCTGAAATCGGCGACAAAACGCAGCTTCTCGCCTTTATCCTCGCCGCCAAATTCCGCAAGCCGTGGCCTATCGTGGCTGGAATTTTCGTTGCGACCGCACTCAATCACGCAGGCGCTGGCGCAATCGGTGCGTGGCTCATGACAACTGTCGGTCCGACCGTGATGCGCTGGGTACTAGGCCTTGGGTTCATCGCGATGGCCGCATGGACGCTGGTGCCGGACAAGTTTGACGAGGACGACGCAGCGAGCACAAACCGTTCGCGCTACGGCGTGTTCGGCACCACGGTCGTCGCGTTTTTTCTCGCAGAAATGGGCGACAAAACACAGATCGCCACGGTCGCGCTCGCGGCGCAATTCAATGCGTTCTACGCGGTGGTTGCGGGCACCACGCTCGGGATGATGATAGCCAACGTGCCCGCTGTTTTCCTCGGCAGCAAAATCGCTAACCGCATTCCGGTGCGGTTGGTGCACGGCATTGCGGCGCTGATTTTCGCGGCGCTGGGGGTGGCGACGCTGCTTGGTGCAGGCGCGAAATTGGGATTTTAAGGCGAGTGTCGAGACCATCAGCTTTTTGCTGAAAGCCTTATTTAGTATGGGCGTAGTGCGATAAATTGCTGTTTATCGAGTTCCGCTAATTTGAGCCGCTAGCCCCTTATTTGTAGCCATTTAGCAGAAAGAGTTGATTTCGTGATTCTGGGGGAGATCGGTGTCGAGCACGTCCGAACAAGTATCGGCGTTAGCGCAAAAAAAACGGCGCAGAGTCGCGCCGTTTTGTCGCGACTACAAACGTATCTATGCGTGCGCTGGCTCCAGCACTTTTGCCTCGGCGACTGACGCCGCTGTAGCAGAAGCTACACCCACTCGATCCAGCGCAGCTGACAATTGCGCTACGGTGCGATCCACGTTGTGCCACTTTTCTAGCCCGAACAAACCAATGCGGAAGGTCGCGAAATCAGCAGGCTCGTCGCATTGCAACGGCACGCCCGCAGCGGTCTGCAAGCCTTCGGCGAGAAACTTTTTGCTCGATTGCAGCTCAGCATCTTCGGTGTAGCTCACCACCACGCCGGGTGCCTTGAATCCTTGCGCAGCCACGCTCGGAATGCCGCGACATTCGAACAGCGCGCGTACTTTGGTGCCCAGCAACAATTGCTCATTCTTCACACGCTCAAAGCCATACGCCTCGGTTTCTAGCATCACCTCGGACAGGCGCGTTAACGCATCGGTCGGCATCGTGGCGTGATACGCGTGACCGCCGGCCTCGTACGTCTCCATGATCTGCATCCACTTTTTAAGATCGACCGAAAAACTCGTGCTCGTGGTGCCATCAATCGCGGCGCGCGCACGCTCGGACAGCATCACCATCGCGCAGCACGGCGAGCTGCTCCAGCCCTTTTGCGGCGCGCTGACCAGCACGTCCACGCCGGTCGCCTGCATGTCCACCCACATCGCGCCCGACGCGATGCAATCGAGCACGAACAGGCCACCAACGGCATGCACCGCGTCGCTCACCGCGCGCAAATAATCGTCCGGCAAAATCATCCCTGCCGCCGTTTCCACATGCGGCGCAAACACCACCGCAGGCTTCTCGGCAGCAATCTTCGCGACGACCTCAGCAATCGGCGCAGGTGTCCACGGCGACTGCTTGCTGGAACCCGTGCGGCGCGCTTTCATCACCGTGTGCGAAGCCGGAATGCCACCCATATCAAAAATCTGCGTCCAGCGATAACTGAACCAGCCATTGCGGATCACCAGCACGTGTTTGCCGCCAGCAAACTGGCGCGCCACGGCCTCCATGCCGAACGTACCGCTACCCGGCAC
>JAYVNO010000060.1:0-6675 GCA_043758415.1 Burkholderiales bacterium | reverse complement strand
GGAACCGCAAGCGTTCCGACCTACGCGGGCTACAAGCCATGGAATTGCGCGCCGAAACGGTTGAGTCATACTTGATCAACGCGATTCATTTCTTCTTAACAGGCGGCACGTCTGTACAGACACCCTCCCAAACCTCCGCCGCCATCCCCACACTCTCACCCAGCGTCGGATGCGGGTGAATGGTTTTGCCGATGTCAACCGCGTCGGCCCCCATTTCGACCGCTAAACAAACCTCACCAATCAAATCGCCCGCATGGGTGCCGACGATGCCGCCGCCGATGATGCGATGCGTTTCATCGTCGAAGATGAGCTTGGTGAAGCCTTCATCGCGACCGTTAGCGATGGCGCGGCCGCTGGCGGCCCAGGGGAATTTGCCGACTGAATATTTGATGCCTTTTTCTTTGGCTTCGATCTCGGTCATGCCTGCCCACGCGACTTCGGGATCGGTGTAGGCGACGCTCGGAATCTGGCGCGCATCGAAGTACGCTTTTTCGCCGTGTGCCGCTTCGGCGGCGACGTGGCCTTCATGCACGGCTTTGTGCGCGAGCATGGGGTTGCCGATGATGTCACCAATGGCAAAGATGTGCGGCACGTTGGTGCGCATCTGATTGTCGACATTGATGAAGCCACGATCCGTGACCGCTACCCCGGCTGCTTCGGCGTTGATTTTCTTACCGTTTGGCGAGCGACCGACGGCGACGAGCACTAAGTCGTAGCGCTGCGCATCTTTAGGTGCTTTCTCACCTTCGAAGGTGACATAAATGCCGTCTTTCTTCGCTTCACCGCCGACCGTTTTTGTCTTTAACATCATGTTGTCGAAACGTGGCGCGTTGTGCTTTTCCCAGACTTTGACGAGGTCGCGATCTGCGCCTGCCATGACGTGGTCGAGCATTTCAACGACGTCGATGCGTGCGCCGAGCGATGAGTAAACCGTGGCCATTTCAAGGCCGATGATGCCGCCGCCGATCACCAGCATGCGCTCGGGTTTGACATTGAGCAGCAGCGCGCCCGTGGAGTCCACGACGCGCGGATCTTCCGGCATGAAGGGGAGCTTTACGGCCTGTGAGCCCGCCGCGATGATGCACTTCTGGAACTTGACAACTTTCTTTTCGCCCGTCGTGTCCCACGATGTGCCGCTAGTCATTTCGACTTCGACGTGATTCGCGTCGAGGAATTTACCGACGCCGCGCACGACTTCAACCTTGCGCGCTTTGGCCATGCCTGCGAGACCGCCGGTGAGCTTCTTGATGACGCCTTCCTTGAATTCACGCAGCTTGCCGATTTCAATGGTCGGCTCACCGTAGCTGATGCCGTGTTTGCCGAGCGCTTTTACTTCTTCCATCACGGCGGCAGTGTGCAGCAACGCTTTTGAAGGGATGCAACCGACGTTGAGGCAGACGCCGCCGAGCGTGGCGTAACGCTCGATGAGCACGGTCTTCATGCCGAGATCGGCGGCGCGGAAAGCCGCGCTGTACCCGCCGGGACCGGCACCGAGTACGAGCATCTCGCATTCGATGTCGGCGGGCCCGGTGTAGGCACCGGCGGCAGCGGGATTGGCCCCCTCTCCCTTGACGGGAGAGGGTTGGGGTGAGGGTGATGTTTGCGATTGAGCCACGGTGGTTTTAGCGCCACCCGCCCCCTCACCCCCGCCCTCTCCCGCGAGGGGAGAGGGGGTAGAACCCTGCGCAGTCGCTGCTTCAATCACCGCGACAACAGTCCCCATGCTCACTTTGTCACCCAGCTTCACACGAATTTCTTTCACCATCCCCGCTGCATCAGCAGGCACTTCCATCGTAGCTTTGTCTGATTCGAGCGTGACGAGTGATTGCTCTTTCGCTACGGTGTCGCCCACTTTCACCAATACTTCGATGACGGGGATGTCCGAGTAGTCACCGATGTCGGGGACTTTGAGCTCAACCGTACTCATAGCGCGATCCTGCGGAAGTCGGCGAGCAATGCGCCCAGATACGCATTGAATCTCGCGGCGGAGGCACCGTCGATTACGCGGTGATCGTACGAAAGCGAGAGCGGCAACATAAGCTTTGGTGTGAACTCTTTGCCGTTCCACTTCGGCTTGATTTCGCCGCGTGATAGGCCAAGGATCGCCACTTCCGGCGCGTTGATGATCGGCGAGAACGCCGTGCCGCCAATGCCGCCGAGCGAGCTGATCGAGAAGCAGCCGCCCTGCATGTCGGACGGGCCGAGCTTGCCTTCACGCGCTTTAAGTGACAGCTCAGTCATCTCTTTCGCGATCTGCATGATGCCTTTTTGATCGGCGTTTTTCAGCACCGGCACCACGAGACCGTTCGGCGTGTCCGCCGCGAAACCGATGTTGAAATATTTCTTGTAGACAAGGTTGTCGCCATCGAGCGATGCATTGAAGTCCGGGAACTTCTTCAATCCGGCCACACAAGCCTTGATCACGAATGCGAGCATCGTCATCTTGATGCCGCTCTTTTCGTTTTCCTTGTTCAACTGAACACGGAAAGCGTCGAGCTCGGTGATGTCGCATTCGTCGTGGTTAGTGACATGCGGAATCATCACCCAGTTGCGATGCAGGTTCGCGCCGGAAATTTTCTTGATGCGAGAGAGTGGTTTCGCCTCCACCTCGCCAAACTTGGTGAAGTCCACTTTCGGCCACGGGATCAAGCCGAGCGCCGCGCCGTCGCCTTCCGTTCGCGCTGAGCTCGTCGAAGCGCCGGGCGGTGCCAACATCACGCCTTTGACGAAACCTTGCACGTCTTCCAGCAGCACACGGTTTTTCGGGCCGGTGGCTTTGACGCGCCCCAGATCCACACCGAGTTCACGCGCGAACTTACGAATCGATGGCGAGGCGTGGGCTTTGCTGAAACTGGCTTCGTCGATGGCACCGGTTGCAGCTACCGATTTGGCAGGCGCTGCTGCGGGAGCGGCGACTGGAGCAACTGCGGGGGCGCCTGTGGCAGGCGCAGGAAATGGCGCAGCGACAGGAGCGGGCACCGCAGCAGCACCCGCAGCGGCGACAACCACCACCACGGCTCCTTCAGAAATCTTGTCGCCCAACTTGACCTTGATTTCCTTGACGACACCGGCAACCGTCGATGGCACTTCCATCGTCGCCTTGTCGGATTCGAGCGTGACGAGTGACTGCTCGACCTTGACGGTGTCGCCGACCTTCACGAGGATTTCGATGACCGGAATATCCGAGAAGTCACCAATATCCGGGACCTTCACCTCGGTCAGGCTCCCTCGCCCTTGGGGAGAGGGTTGGGGTGAGGGAATCGCGCTTGGAATCGCCACTGCTGCGGTGGTCGCGGGCGCTCCCTCACCCCCGGCCCCTCTCCCCGAGGGCGAGGGGAGAGGGGCCGCGGCCGAAGCCCCCACCTCAATCACCGCCACCACCGTGCCCATGCTGCATTTGTCGCCGAGCTTGACGCGCAGCTCTTTAATCACGCCGGCTACATCGGCGGGTACTTCCATCGTGGCCTTGTCGGATTCAAGGGTGACGATGGATTGTTCTTTGGCGACGGTGTCGCCTACTTTCACCAGAATTTCGATGACTGGAATGTCGGTGAAGTCGCCGATATCCGGCACTTTGAGTTCTTGCGAAGACATAATTTTCCCGCTCCCTTTTCTGGCTAAACCGTTGTTGGATTGGGTTTGTTCGGGTCGATGCCGTACTTCTTTATCGCATCGGCGAGCACTTTGCGCTCAATCACACCATCGTCGGCCAGCGCGGTGAGCGCTGCGAGCGTGACGTAAAAGCGGTTCACTTCAAAGAAGCGACGCAAATTCTCGCGGCTGTCCGAGCGACCGAAGCCGTCGGTGCCGAGCACCTTGAACGTTTTCTTGATGTACGGGCGAACGCTGTCGGCGTAGATGCGCATGTAATCGGTCGCAGCGATCAGCGGACCCGCCTTCGAATTGACGCAGGCGGCGACGTGCGGCACACGCGGCTCGTCCATCGGATGCAGCAGATTCCAGCGTTCGCAATCGATGCCGTCACGGCGCAATTCGTTGAAGCTCGGTGCGCTCCAGATGTCGGATTCAACGCCCCAGTCGTCCCGCAGCAGGTCTGCCGCTGCGATGACTTCGCGGAAGATCGTGCCCGAGCCCGTGAGCTGCACGCGCATGCCTTTCTTCTTGTCCTTGCCGCCTTCTTTGAACAAGTACATGCCTTTGATGATGTTCGCGCCATCTGAACCGGCACCAGCCGGCATATCCGGATGCGTGTAGTTCTCGTTCATCACGGTCAGGTAGTAGTACTCATCTTTTTGATCGGTGAGCATGCCCTTCACGGCGTGTTGCGTAATCACCGCGACTTCGTATTGAAAGGTCGGGTCATACGTGCGCACATTCGGGATGGCGCTGAACCACACATGCGAGTGGCCGTCTTCGTGTTGCAGCCCTTCGCCATTGAGCGTGGTACGACCCGCCGTGCCACCGACCAGCAGGCCGCGCGCGCGCATGTCGCCCGCCGCCCAGCACAAATCGCCAATACGCTGCACACCAAACATCGAATAGAAAATGTAGACCGGCAGCATCGGCACATTGCTGTTGCTGTAACTCGTCGCGGCTGCAATCCAGTCGGCCATGCCGCCAGCTTCATTGATGCCCTCCTGCAGAATCTGGCCGTCTTTCGCCTCTTTGTAGAACATCAGTTGATCGGCATCGACCGGCGCGTAGTTCTGGCCCTGCTGATTCCAGATGCCGAGCTGACGGAACATGCCTTCCATACCGAAGGTGCGCGATTCATCGGGCACGATGGGCACCACATTACGACCCATATTTTTGTCTTTAACCAGCGTGTTCAGAATACGCACAAACGCCATCGTCGTCGAGATTTCACGCTCGCCAGTGCCTTTAAGTTGCGCATCAAACGCTGCGAGTTCCGGCGTAGGCAGCGACACGCTTTTCATGCGTCGTTGCGGCAGATAACCGCCAAGCGCAGCGCGGCGTTCGCGCATGTATTTGCCTTCCGGCGAATCGGCAGCGGGCTTGAAATACGGGTAGCTCGCTAGGTCTTCGTCCTTCACCGGAATGCCGAAGCGATCACGCATTTGCTTCAGCGATTCGATGTCCATCTTCTTCGCCTGATGCGCGATGTTGAGGCCCTCGCCGCTGTGGCCCATGCCGTAACCCTTCACCGTTTTGGCGAGGATCACAGTCGGTTGGCCCTTGTGCTTAATCGCACTGTCGTAGGCCGCATAAATCTTGTGCGGATCATGACCGCCACGGTTCAGGCGCCATACGTCGTCGTCCGACATGCTGGCGACCATCTCGCGCAGTTGCGGATATTTGCCGAAGAAGTTTTCGCGAACGTAAGCACCATCGCGGGCTTTCATCACTTGATATTCGCCGTCGACCACTTCTTCCATGCGGCGGACGAGCAGGCCGTCTTTATCGCGCGCCAGCAATTGATCCCAATAGCCGCCCCAGATGAGCTTGAGCACATTCCAGCCGGAGCCACGGAAGTCGCCTTCGAGCTCCTGAATGATCTTGCCATTGCCGCGCACCGGGCCGTCGAGACGCTGCAAGTTGCAGTTGATGACGAACACCAGGTTGTCGAGCTTTTCACGGCCCGCCATGCTGATCGCGCCAAGCGATTCCGGCTCATCCATTTCGCCATCGCCACAGAACACCCAGACCTTGCGACCTTCGGTGTTAGCCAGCCCTCGTGCATGCAAATACTTGAGGAAGCGCGCCTGATAAATTCCCATGAGCGGGCCTAAGCCCATCGACACGGTGGGTAACTGCCAGAAGTCGGGCATCAACCACGGATGCGGGTAGCTCGAAATGCCCTTGCCATCGACCTCCTGACGGAAGTTATCCATCTGTTCCTGACTCAAACGATCCAGCATGAAGGCACGTGCATACACACCCGGCGAGCTGTGGCCCTGCACGTACACGAGATCGCCGCCGTGCTCGGCGCTTGGCGCATGCCAGAAGTGGTTGAAGCCGACGTCGTAGAGAGTCGCAGCGCTCGCGAAGGACGAAATGTGACCGCCCAGTTCGAGATCTTTTTTTCCACCGCGCAACACCATCATTGCGGCGTTCCAGCGCACGTAGCTACGGAGCTTGTGCTCCATCTCATGATCGCCGGGGCTCTTGGTCTCAAGGTGCGTCGGGATGGTGTTCAGGTACGCGGTGTTCGGTGAAAACGGCGCATTGCCGCCCGTACGGCGCGCTTTGTCGAACAGCGCCTCCAACAGGTAATGCGCGCGCTCATAGCCTTCGTTGGCGATTACGCTGTCGAGCGAATCGAGCCAGTCGCTGGTTTCTTTGGGGTCGAGATCGCCCGGATTCGTTGGGTTCGTGTTCTGCATGGTTGCTCCTCCTTTTTCGTCACTCGCAATGCTTGCGCACATCGCCGTCAGAGCCCTGTCGTAGGGCATCGCACGGCATTGTCGCGTGTGTGCATTGCACCATAAAAAAAGTGCGTTAATCGCACGTTACAAAATGAATTCTAGAATAATTTTCATCAGATGAAAAGCATTTCCATTTAGTATTTTTCGATATACAACTTATCTTGGTAATGACGTTTGGATTGGGGCTATGAGGCTATTTGTCGTGAAGTCGATAAATAACGTTTTCACGTAGATGGTGTCGTCACGAGATTATAGATAATACCGTTTTACGTTCATCGGGATCGAACATTGAGCGAAGATTTCCGCAGGCATGACATTTCCGACCATG
>JAYVNO010000059.1:0-19487 GCA_043758415.1 Burkholderiales bacterium | reverse complement strand
ACAAGGTGCCTTTCGTCGCGGCGGTGCAAACCACGATCGAGGGTCGTCCTCATCTGATGCGGCTGTCGCGGGTGGCGGGGTTTACCAAGGAGGCCATTGCCCTGTGGGCAGAGAAGGCGCTCGCGCCGGGCACGCATGTGCTCTCCGACGGCCTGGGGTGCTTTCAGGCGGCACATACTGCCGAGCGCACCCACGAGCGTATTATCGTTGGCGGCGGCCCGCAGTCGGTGCAGCACGCACAGTTTCGTTGGGTCAATACGATGCTCGGAAACTTGAAGACGGCCTTCGCTGGGACTTACCACGCTTTCGATTACGCCAAATACGCCCATCGCTACCTCGCTGAGTTTGCCTATCGATTCAACCGCCGCTACGATCTGGCTGCGATGGTGCCGCGATTGTGATCGCCACCGCCGTGCTCACCTCTCCTCACCCTCGACGTGTTATCTGCCTTCCTGAGGCAGGTAACTAATCAGGATGAGGAATATCGTCGTTGGATATCTACGCACCCGCTACCGTACCAGACCGTTCGCGACGAGTTGGCCGATTTGGCTAGGCACTGCGCCGCATATCAACGATACGAAAGCGCGCCGGTACGTGAACTACCGAGCACTGACTTGCGGCGTGTGCTGTTGGACTTCGATATTTCTACGGCAATGCCGCTGATCCTGTTTCTTGAGCTTGAGGCTGGATTGGGCGAATCCGAATTGGGACTGTGTTTGTTTGCGTTGGAGTGTTTTCTGGCTAGACGGGTGTTTACCAATGAGTCAAACAAGGAATACAACAAGCTTTTCGTTGAAATTATTGGCAACCTCCGTGGCGTCACGCCGTCCGCAATCCCAGCCGCCTTGTCAAAGAAATTATTGAGTGGCGGCGGAAGCACGCGTAAGTGGCCATCACGCTCAGAAGTGGTGGAGTATGCGATCAGCAAACCCGTTTTTGGTGAGCTCGCGACACCTGCGCTTCGGTTGATCCTTGAACGCCTGGAGCTCGCGCAGCGTGGAAAGAAATCAGAGAGCATCGATATACCGTCGGGCCTGCAAATTGAGCATGTACTACCGCAAACATGGGCAACGCATTGGCCAGTGCGAAATGTCTCTATTCCCGCGCAAATTGCCCAATACCCCTTTTTAGCAACGGACGACCTGAAGGAATTCGGTGAAGCCATCCGGGTACGGAATAGCCAGTTACAAACGATTGGTAACTTGACGTTGTTAAATAAGTACTTGAATCCAGCCGCGAGCAATGGGTCGTTTGATGTGAAGCTTGTTGAATACGGACACTCCGTATTGCGCTTGAATCGCTACTTTGACTCGGTTAAAAAATGGGATGAAGAGGCAATCGTGGCGCGCGGTGCGTTGCTTGGCGACCTAATCTGCCAAGTCTGGCCACGGCCAGACGAGAGTTAAAAACGGAGGTGCAACCAATTTGGATTGTCCATCGTGGTGGTGCGGTGTACCGGCTATTCGTCGCTTTAACTCAACGATAATCGCCCCCCATGCCTTCTCTGATCCTATCCACCCTCAACGCCCGATACGCCCACGCTTCGCTGGGCCTGCGCTATCTGTTCGCGAATCTCGACGACGACATTCGCGCGGACGCGAAAATTGTGGAATTCGTGATTGGCAGCAAGACGGAAGTGCTGGTCGAGCAACTACTGGCGCTAAGCCCAAAGGTAATGACGTTTGGCGTCTACATCTGGAACGTGGAGGAGACGACCAAGCTGATCGCGATGCTGAAGGCGGTTGCGCCGGAGATTAGGGTCGTGATTGGTGGGCCGGAGGTTAGTTTTGAGACGACCGAGCAGCGTATCTTCGCGCTGGTCGATCACGTCGTGACCGGGCCGGGCGATGTAACGCTGAATAAGCTCGTACGCGCGCTGCTGCATGGCCCGCGACCGCTCATGAAAGTGCACGTCGGCGAAGCGTTTGAGCTTGATGATCTGAAGTTGCCGTACGAGTACTACACCGATGAGGACATCGCGCAGCGGCATCTCTACGTCGAGGCGTCGCGCGGCTGTCCTTTCAAGTGTGAGTTCTGTTTGTCGGCGCTCGACAAAACGGCCGAACCGTTCAACACCGAGCGCTTTCTGGCGGAGATGGGCAAGCTGTATGACCGGGGCGCACGGACGTTTAAGTTCGTCGACCGCACGTTCAATCTGAACATCAAAACCTCGCTCGCGATTCTTGATTTTTTCCTTGAGCGCATTAACGCGAAACCGGACGATCCGTGCTTTGCGCACTTCGAGCTGGTGCCCGATCATCTGCCGGAAAAACTCAAAGCCACCATTGCGAAATTCCCTGCCGGAACGCTGCAATTCGAGATCGGAATCCAGACGTGGAACCCGGAAGTTCAGGGCCATATTTCACGCAAACAGAACAACGTGAAAGCGAAGGAGAACATTCGCTGGTTGCACGAAAATTCACACGCGCACATGCACGTGGATTTAATCGCGGGGCTGCCGTCAGAAACGTTCGCGAGTTTTGGCGAAGGCTTCGACACACTCGCACGCCTCGGCCCGCACGAGATTCAGGTTGGCGTGCTGAAACGCCTGCGCGGCACGCCGATCATTCGCCACACCGATGCGTTCGCGATGCGCTACAACCCGGAGCCGCCGTACAACATTTTGTCGAACACCGAGCTGTCGTTCGCCGACCTGCAACGCATCAGTCGTTTCGCGCGGTTCTGGGACTTGATTGGCAACTCGGGGCGGTTCACCCAGACCCTGCCGCTGGTGTTGCAAGCGGAGCCGACAAGCGCATTTGAGCGATTCCTCGCGCTCGCCGACTGGCTCTACGCCGAGACCGGTGCGACACATAAAATCGCGCTGGAGCGCTTGTTTGATCTGGTCTATCGGTGGCTGGTCGGTGATGGAGGCATCGCGATAGAAGCCGCGCAGCAAGCCATTCTTGCGGACTATCAAAAGAGTGGGTCGAAAGGACGCCTCTCGTTCATGCGGCGCGGATTGACCGTTAGCGATGAGCTTCCGCTTGCCGGTCGAAGCGCCACGCCCGCGCGGCAAAAGCGGCATTTGGCGGCCACATCGCCTTAACCGCTTTTTACGCGAACCCCCATTTGATGCGGGATAAGCAAGAGGTTTAGCTAAAAGTCGATATTTTCATTTTGTACCGCGTAAGCCCGATGTATCCTGCGTTTAGGCAAAAAGCCAATCACTTGCAACGCGCGCGCACGTGCAGCTATCGCAGCGCAAACAACAATCCAAACGGGATGAACACAATGCTCGCAATATTGCCCACGAGAACGATGGAGGCGACCTTTTCCGGCTCCTGCTTGTAATAGTCGGCCACCAGAAAGTTGAGCACGGCGGGTGGCAGCGAGCCGAACAAAAACGTGAGCCCTGCCTGCTCCTGCGTCATCGGCAACACGCTTACCAGAAGCCCTGCGATGAACAGTCCGGTTAACGGGCAAATCGCGGCGCCGAGCATTGAATTGGAAAAATCCTCGCGCTTGACGTCGAGCATGCGCACGCCGAGCGACAGCAGCATGATCGGGATCGTGCAATCGCCAATCATCTTCATCGGCGCATGCACGCTGGCCGGCAAATGGGTGCCCGATAGACCGAGCGCCGCGCCAATCACGGTGGCCCACACCATTGGGCTTTTCAACAGCAGCTTGACCTCGGCATGCTTGTGCACGATGAACGAGCCGACGGTGAAGTGCAGCAGGTTTGACGTGGCAAACAGCGCCACCATGCCGGCCACGCCTGTCGGCCCAAACGCAAACAGCGCAAGCGGCAGTCCCATGTTGCCGCCGTTGTTGAACATCATCGGCGGTACGAAGGTGCGCGGGTCTTGCCCGGAGAGCTTGGCGTACGGCCAGGCGATCAGCCCCGAGCCGATCACGATGGCAATTGAGGCCACCACCAGCGGCCACAGCGACGCCAGATCAACGCTCTTGTCGGACAGATTGGCCAGCACCAGAAACGGCCCGAACAGCTCAAGGTTCAAGCGATTGACGACGCGCATGTCGGGCTTGTTCCACAGGCGGCCGAGGGCGTAACCGAGCAGGACGATGGCGATCACTGGCACGACGATTTCGAGGATGCGCAGGGCGACGCTCATGAGCGATTTTCCTGTGACACAGCGTCGCGGGCGGGCCAAAGCCACGCAATCAGGGCAAGCTGCACGACGAACAGCGCAGCAAACGCCACCGCGAATCCATCAGCGCTAACGGCCGCACCCGTTGCGCCTGTTACGCCTGTCGCGCCGGTACGATAAAAATTCACCACGACCCCGATGCCCCATTGCAAGAAAAAGACGGCACCGAACAGCGCCATGTTGAGCGCAGCGTTGGCGCGCCCGACGATCTCCTTCGGATAATACGGCGTGAGCAGCGCGAAGTAGTTATTGGTCGCCGCGCCGAAAAATCCGAACGCGAAAAACACCAGCGGCAGTGCGACTGTTGACTTCAACGCAAATGGAAGCAGATTCAAAGCGAACGCGAGCATCATCAAGCGGTTGTAGACAAAACCATCCTTGCCCGCAGCACGCAACCGCCCGGTCATCCAGCCGTGAAACAGATTGCCGGTCAGCATACCGATGGGCATGCAGATCAGGGTGTTCGCAAGGGCGTTGCCGGAAAGTCCGGCGACGTTTGAGAGCCACGGCCCGGCCCACAAAGACTGTACGGACCACAGCACACCAGCGGCAAACGAAACGCAAGGAAAGGCGTGGCGCGCCTGCCGCGTCCGCCATACGTTTCCGAGCGCACTGCGCATGGTCACCGGCTTGGTGGCGAGCGCATGCGAACGACACGGCGGCGGCACGATGAATAGCGTGACCACGGCAAAAAGAACCAGTCCGGCACTGCCCATAAACACAGAACGCCAACCGGACGCGGCGATCGCCCATTGCGCTGGCACCGTGGCGGCAATTGCGCCCAGCGTGCCGACGGCAAACATGAATCCATTAACCATCGGTTGCTGTGCGCTCGGCAACCAGATCGAAAACGCCCGCAATGAACTCATGAGGCTGATCGACACGCCGAACCCGATCAAGGCGCGGCCCACACCGAGCATCAACGTGTTTTGTGCAACCGAGAAGAGCGCGGTGCCCGCTGCTGCAACCATTAACGCGGTGGCGTTCACGCGCGCGCTGTCAAAGCGGTCAAGTAGTGAACCGAGCGGCAGTTGCGCCAGCGTGAACGCGATGAAATAAAGACTCGTGAGAAGGCCCAGATCGGCAGGGTTGAGCGCGAAGTCGCGCACCAGCTCGGGTGCGGCTACAGCGTTGACGTTGCGCAGCAGCACTGACGCGAAATAGGCGACGGCGAACGGGAGGAACAGCCGAATCAACAGCGCGCTGCGTCCCCGTTGCAGGGGCGAGCTTATTGAATTAACCGCGCTCACAAAATGAACTGCGAGAGATTTTCATCTTCCACAATACCTGCCAGCTTGTCATCAACAAACGCCGCGTCAATGTCAATCGTGTGGCCGGTGAGCGAATCAGCGGTGAAGCTCACATCCTCGAGCAGTCGCTCCATCACCGTGTGCAGACGCCGCGCACCGATATTTTCTTGCCGTTCGTTGACAGTAAAAGCAATCTCTGCAAGACGGTGAATGGCATCGGATTTGAAATCGAGCGTCACCTGCTCGGTCGCGAGCAGGCCTGCATACTGGCGCGTCAAGCTCGCGTCGGTGCTGGTCAAAATGCGCTCGAAATCCTTAACGGTAAGCGCGTTGAGTTCGACCCGAATTGGAAACCGCCCCTGTAATTCCGGAATCAAGTCGCTCGGCTTGGACACGTGAAACGCGCCGCTCGCAATAAACAGAATGTGATCGGTCTTGATGGTGCCGTACTTCGTGCTGACCGTCGTGCCTTCCACCAAGGGCAGTAAATCACGTTGCACACCCTGTCGCGAAACATCCGCACCACCCGTTTCCTGCCGCGTCGCAATCTTGTCGATTTCGTCAAGAAAAACAATGCCGTTTTGCTCGGCATTCTCCAGCGCATTGGCTTTCAGCTCGTCTTCATTCACGAGCTTGCCCGCCTCTTCATCCTGCAACACTTTCATCGCCTCATCAACGCGCATCCACTTTGACTTTTTGCGGTCTTGTCGCATGCTGGCGAACATGCCCTGAATCTGCTGCGTCATCTCCTCCATGCCCGGCGGAGCCATCACCTCCATCTGCGGCGCGGCGACAGCTACTTCGATTTCGATTTCCTTTTCGTCGAACTGACCTTCGCGCAGCATCTTGCGAAATTTCTGGCGCGTCGCGTTGTCAGTCGGTTTCAAGTCCTCAAAATTCACCGCATTCGGTGGTGGCAACAGCGCATCCAGTACACGTTCTTCAGCGGCATCCTGCGCCTTTTCGCGGACCGCCTTCACCGCCTGTTCACGCGTTTGTTTGATGGCGATCTCAACGAGGTCACGAATAATCGTATCGACATCCCGTCCGACATAGCCCACCTCAGTGAACTTGGTCGCCTCGACTTTCACGAACGGCGCATTGGCCAACTTCGCCAAGCGCCGCGCAATCTCGGTTTTGCCAACACCCGTCGGCCCAATCATCAGAATATTTTTTGGCGTGATTTCGGTGCGCAAAGGCTCGGGCACCTGCTGCCGACGCCAGCGATTACGCAGCGCAATCGCCACTGCTTTCTTCGCAGCCGCTTGCCCGACGATATGCCGATCCAGTTCAACAACAATTTCTTTCGGGGTCATGGGGGTGGGCATGGCAACAAACGGATGGCGAAAACCTTCTGATTTTACGGGCGTAGAATCCTTGCGACTTCTCACAGGTTCAACCCATGCCCATTCTGCAAGACAAAACCATCCTCCTGACCGGCCTTTTGTCCAATCGCTCCATTGCCTTCGGCATTGGCAAAGCGCTCAAGCGCGAAGGCGCGACGCTCGCGTTCACCTATGCGGGCGAGGCGATGAAAGCGCGGGTTGAAAAGCTGGCACCCGAGCTTGGCGGTGGGCTGATCATGAGCATGGATGTCACGCAGCAGGATGAGATTGATGCGGTGTTTGCCAAACTCGCCAGCGAGTGGGGCGGGATTGATGGCGTGGTGCATTCGATTGGCTATGCGCCGCGTGAATCGATTGCCGGGGATTTTCTGGATGGCCTGTCGCGCGCTTCGTTCATGACGGCGATGGATATTTCTGCCTACAGTTTCGCGGCACTTGGCAAGGCCGCGCGCCCGTTGATGAAGGGCCGAAACGGCGCACTACTTACGCTGTCTTACCTCGGTGCAGTACGCAGCGTGCCCAACTACAACACGATGGGCGTGGCCAAGGCAGCACTCGAAGCCAATGTGCGCTACATGGCAGCGACCTTGGGCCCGGAAGGCACGCGCGTCAACGGCATCAGCGCGGGGCCGATCAAGACGCTGGCCGCAGCGGGCATCGCGGGCTTCTCGACAATGCTTAAAAACTTCGCTGCGATGGCACCGATGCGCCGCAACATCACGGCCGACGAGGTCGGCAACGTGGCCGCCTTCCTGCTGTCCGATTGGGCGAGCGCCATGACCGGAGAGATTCTCTACGTCGACAATGGCTATTCGCAGATCGCTGCGGGCATGGATGACGGTGGTGAAAAACCGTCTGAATAACGGTTAATGTACTTGTAGGAGCGGCTCTGCCGCGACCCCGTGATCACGTGAGAGCGGGTCGCGGCAGAGCCGCTCCTACAGGCCGTTGGTGCAGAACGATGCCACTTCATCAACATGCTCCGCAAATTCAGTAAGCGCGTGGTCGCTGCCTTCGATGATGCGTTGCTGTGCGCCGGCGTAGTGGTCACGCATCTGTCGCCAATCGAGCACTTCGTCCCCCGTAGCGGCGAGTAAAAAATAGCGCTGTGGTTTTGTAATCGCCGCCACGTTCAGCGCTGCGAGTTGATCGAGATATTCCAGTTTGAAGTCAAACGGCGTGTCCCCGTCATAGGCAAAACCTTCGCCAATGTGCGCACCTAAATCCATCTCAGGATGTACCGCAGGGTTTAGAAGTGCGGCGCGGCAGCCGTAAAGCTCTGCCAAAAAAGTGGCATAAAAGCCGCCGAGCGACGAGCCAATCAGCGCCCAATCCTTCGCGCAATCGCCGCGATCTTCAATAAGCTCACAAGCCAACTCCATGGCCAACGCGGGACTCGCGGGCAACTGTGGGCAGACAAAGCGATGCGCCGTTTGCGCAAAATGCGCCGCCATCTGCCGCGCCTTGGCCGATTGTGGACTGGAGCGAAACCCGTGCAGGTAGAGGATGTTCATCGCCCTATTTTCCATCAATTTTTATAGGATGCGCTACGCGCACCAAGCTCTGGTTTGATGCGCAGGTGAACGAGGTGGTGCGCGGAGCGCACCCTATGTGCCTCGACCGATTCGCCGCGCGCGAGATAATTACGCAAATTCTTAAATACGAAAATAAAAATCATGGCAGTTCAATGCGGCATCGTCGGCCTTCCGAACGTTGGCAAATCCACGCTCTTCAACGCACTCACCAAAGCAGGTATCGCTGCGGAAAATTATCCGTTTTGCACCATCGAACCTAACGTCGGTATTGTTGAGGTGCCCGATGCCCGCCTCGCGGCCCTCGCTGAAATCGTCAACCCGCAGCGCATCGTGCCGGCCTCGGTTGAGTTTGTGGACATTGCCGGATTGGTGAAAGGCGCGTCGAAAGGCGAGGGCTTGGGCAACCAGTTTTTAGCCAACATCCGCGAGTGCGACGCCACCGCTCACGTTGTGCGTTGTTTCGAAGACGACAACGTGATTCACGTCGCTGGAAAAATTTCACCGCTCGATGACATTGAGGTCATCAACACCGAACTTGCTTTAGCCGACCTTGCGAGCGTTGAAAAAGCCGTGCATCGTTTCACCAAGCTATCGCGCTCCACGGGTGGCGACAAGGAGGCCACCAAGATGTTGCCGCTGCTCGAAAGGTGCCAGAAGGTTTTAGATCTTGGCCTCGCGGTGCGCTCACTCGCGCTAGACGAGGAAGAAAAGGCGCTGGTGAAACAGCTCTGTCTCATCACATCAAAGCCGACCATGTACGTCGCCAACGTCGCCGACGCAAACGATTTGGCGCACAACGCGCACTATCAGGCAGTGCTCGCCTACGCGGCTAAAGAGCGAGCTCCCGTAGTGGCGGTGTGCGCCAACATGGAAGCTGAAATCGGCGATATGGACGACGCTGACAAGATGGAGTTTTTGAAAGACCTCGGTTTAGAGGAGCCCGGTCTGAACCGCGTGATTCGCGCGGGCTACCACCTGCTGGGCCTACAAACGTATTTCACGGCGGGCGTCAAAGAAGTCCGCGCCTGGACCATCCACAAAGGCGACACCGCACCCCGCGCCGCCGCCGCAATCCACACCGATTTCGAAAAAGGCTTCATCCGCGCGCAGACGATTGCCTACGCAGATTACATCCAGTTCAAAGGCGAACACGGCGCCAAAGAACACGGCAAGATGCGCGCTGAGGGCAAGGAATACATCGTGCATGACGGCGATGTTTTGAATTTTTTGTTTAACGTGTAGGCTGGGTTGAAACCCAGCATCGGCAGCGCTTCAACTACCCTGCTGGGTTTATCAACCCAGCCTACGTTCCGGCGCGGTGAGTGCGCTTGCCACTTGCGCCAACACCGGCTCCCACCGTCGCGATTCGTCCTGCCGAAATAGGCGCATCGTTGGTGACCATGCGCACGTTTCGCCCGTGATGCCGTAGCGCCAGTCGCCTGCGTGACGTAGCAACACCCACGTTTTTGCACCTAGCGCAGCGGCGAGATGAGCGGCACCAGTGTCGATGCTGATGACTAGGTCTAGCGTGTCGATCAACGCGGCCATTTGCGTGAATTCGACCGTGTCTGCTGTCCAGTCGATCACGTTTGCAGCACTGAGCGCGTGTGCCCCGTGTTGCAGTGAGACCCACGTTATCGCGGGGTGAGACGCTACGAATCGGCTCATCAATCGGGGTGGAATGGAGCGGTCGGCCATCTGGTTGTCTTGGCCCGCTAGTTGGCCTTGCCAGACGATGCCGACGCGCCGCTTCACCGCCCCCTCACCCCCGGCGCCCGTTGGCGACACCCGTGTCGCGTCTCCCGCGAGGGGAGAGGGGGCAAATCGCGGCGAACCAAATCTTGCTTCCCACGCCGCCACATCGCTCTCACGCGTCCGCAAAAAACGCGCTGGCGCGGGTAAATTTTCAAGCGTGATGCCCAGCGCTGACGGCAGCGACCACAGCGCGGCCCAGTAATCAAACCGCAACGTTTCGTGCTCGCCCAACGCGATGACACGCACGTCAGCAAACGACTGCTGCAGCAGCGCGACTTGCGAGCGTGGCACCGCGAACGTGACCTCCAACCCGCGCGCGACGACCAAGGGAACGAATCTCGCGAACATGAATGTGTCGCCGAGTCCCTGCTCGCACATGAGCAGAATGCGCTTGCCGGGTGACGACTCACCTTTCCAGATCGGGGCGTCTGGAATCTTTCCGGGCGGCTGCGTTTGTGGAAATTTGAGGCGCAATTCGTAGTCGGCGAAACCCTGCGCGTAGTCACCTTTGGCGAGCAGAGAAAATGTCCGATTCCAGCGCGCGTAATCAAAACCCGGTGCGAGTTCGAGCGCCCGGTCAAACGCGGCGACGGAGCCGTCGATGTCGTTCATCGAACGCAGGTTAAAGCCCAAATTGTTGAGCGCACCGACGTGCTCTGCATTCAACGCTAAGGCTTGCTCTGCGGCCCATCTACCTTCATCGTAGCGGCCTGCGCTCCACGCTGCTGCGCTGGCATTGCTGAAAAATTCAGGCTCGTCATCAGCCAGTTTCAGCGAACGCCACATCAGTTCAAGCGCAGCCGATGGCTGCCCCGCCTGGTATCGCGCCAGGCCAGAAAAGTGCAGTGCTGTGGCATTCTCGGGTTGCTGTTGCAGGACGCGTGCATAGCGTTCAACGGCGGCGGCGACGTTGCCTGCTTTGTGCAGTTGTAGCGCTTCACCGAGCACCGCTTCGACGTTGATCGCGGCGGCAGCCGAATGCGATGCACCGATTTTGCCGTGACATTCTTTGTAGCGCTTGTTGCTCCCGCATGGACACGGATCATTGCGTGCCGAAGGGGCACTGACTGCGGCTGTTGTTTCAACAACGAGCGCGGGCTTCTGCAACACCTGAAGTCGCGAGCGCAGTGCAACCGATTGCGGGTCATTGGGCGACAACGCAAGTCTTCGCAGGACAAATGCTTGTGCCACCTCGGTACGCTTCAAATCCACCAGATGTTTGGTGAGTTCAGCAAAGCCCACGTCTTGCGCAATGGCATCCGGTGCGCTGCGCGCAAACGCGACCAACCCGGCTTCATCCATCACTTGCCAAAAATTGAACACCCCGCAAAAACCAAGCGTTCGCCCAACGGGGCGTGCCACGGCAAACGCAAATCGATCCGCTACGCGCTCATCAGCAAACGCAATGCCGTATCTAGTTTCAAGCAGTTGCCGGTGGCGAACGCAGATGGCGATGTCTTCGTTTTCGTCTTGCGCGAGCGAAAATTCCGGATTCGCCAACGCAGCAAGCAATCGTTTGGAGCGCAGCGAAAATCCGCCGTCGCCCACGCGAAAATCGCCTGATTCGGGTGCCCACTTCGCGCCGATGTAATCATAGTTGCAGAACTCACCTGCCCACGCGTCGCCGTTAATAACGAAGCCATCCCACTGCACGACCAGCGCGTAGTCAGTGGCGATATACGCGCCGAGTGCTTTGACCATGAATTGCGAGTATTCAGCGCGAGATCGGATCGACGCTATCGGCACGACTTCGATGCCGTCGCGTTTAATGTCAACGTCTGTGAGCAGCAACACACGGGCCACCGGTAGCAACGCCGCCGAGCGTGCGAGCGCGTCAGCGGCGAGTTGCGGATAGTCGCAGTCGACGGCGACGAGGGTGATGGCGGCGTTCAACGACGCAAGCCCCGTAGGAGCGGCGCTGCCGCGACCGGGTGATGATTCGCGAACGGGGGTCGCGGCTGCGCCGCTCCCACAAAAACTGACATCACTTCAAGCCCTCATAAAGCAGCCGCATGCCCAGCACAAACAGCAGCGTCAATGTAATGCGGCGAAACACCACGTCGCTGATCACAGTATTGAGACGCACGCCGAGCCAGACCCCGATGGGAGCAAGCGGCATGAGTATGAGCGCGGTGCCGAGATTGGTGAAATTGAGTTGTCCGAGCAGCGCGAACGGTATCAATTTGACCGCGTTGACGACGGTGAAAAAGAACACCGTGGTCGCAACAAACGTGGTGCGATCAAGCTTTCTTGGCCACAAATAAATCGTGGCCGGTGGGCCGCCCGCGTGAGCCAACGTGGAGGTGAATCCCGACAGACCGCACCACAGCCACGGGCGGACGCGCTCGGGTAGCCATGATTTCAAATCGCGCAGCGCCGGGATGCCTTGATACAGCGCGAAGCCGACCGCCACCGTGCCCAGCAGCGCCTTCGTTGTTTTGACCGACAACAGGCCAAACATCAGCGCGCCCACCGCAATGCCGAGCACCGCCGCCGGAATCATCAACTTGAGATCAGGCCATGACCACTTGCCGCGATACGCGCGCAGGCCAAGGACATCCATGACGCACAGAATCGGCAGCATGATGCCCGCCGCTGCACCGGGCGCGATGACCTGACTCATCAGCGGCACGGCGATGCCGCCGGAGCCTGAGCCCAAGCCGGTTTTCGAGATACCGGTGATGAGCACAGCGGGCACCGCCAGCGCGTAAAACCACGGGTCGGTGATGAAGATCATGGGGTGGGGTTTTGCGCCTTCTCCCTCGGGGAGGGGAATAAGCGCGGTCCCGGCCCGCTGTGTTGTGTCACCACTCTACGTCCGCGATTCACGCAACAGCTGCCCAATACGGCGGTTGACTCGCGCGATCGCCGCGTCGGTCGCGGCGCTGTATTTGGCCATTCGCAAAAATCCGTGTGGCAACGAATCGAAGTTGTCATGCTGCGCGTCAGTGCCAGCGCCGCGCAACGTGCTGGCGTAATTGACGCCTTCATCGCGCAAAGGATCGCGCCCCGCAGTGATCACGTAGGCAGGCGGCAGCCCGGCGTGTGAGGCAGCGCGAGACGGTGCGACGCGGTAGTCGTTCACGCCGTGATCGTCGCCGACGAATTGCCGCCAATACCACTGCATGTCCATGCGCGTGAGGCCGGGGCCCGCAGCAAAGCTTTGGTAGCTGTCAGTTGCATAGGTAGGTTCGATACACGGATAAATCAGCGCTTGTAACGCGACATGAAAATCGCCCTCGTCCCGCGCGCGAATGGCCGTGACTGCTGCCAGGTGCGCGCCTGCACTGTCGCCCGCGAGCGCAACGGGTGTGCTGGCGTCCGTATTGATGCGATCAGTGGCAATGGCTGCCGCAGCCTGGTAGCAGGCAGCGGTGAGCTTGGTCCAGTGCGTCTCCGGTGCCAGCGGATAGTCGACGCTGACGACCAGCGCGTTGGCCTCGTGGGCGAGGCGTGCGCAGGTGGGCATGTGCGTGTCGTTATCGCCAACGACCCAGCCGCCGCCGTGAAAGTAAATGACGGTCGGCATCGGCTCGTCCGCGCCGTTATGCCCGTAAAACAAACGCACTGGCACCTTGCCCGCTTCGAGGTCAAGCGTGACGTCATTGATGGTCACGCTGCTCGGCAATGGCGTTTTACCGAGCCCACACAGCGCCCAGTATCGAGCCCTGCGCTCCAGTGGCGTCGGGTTCGCTGGCAGCGGCGGAAACCGGCTGCCGAGATCGGCGAAATAGCGGGCGAGATCAGGGTCTAGCGTTGACATTTGATGCGTACAGCTTTTCGGTGAAAGCGCCTGTTAACTTGGGCTAAGGGAGTTTTTTTGTAAATTGCGACTTAAGGCGTTTTGGCCACTTAGCTCAATTCAAACGGTGCTTGCAGCAAAAAGCTGATACTCGGCGAATGGTAGGAGCGGCTGTGCCGCGACCCGCGTTGGAGATGCTGCCGAGGGTCGCGGCGGAGCCGCTCCTACAGGGGCCAAAAATGTCATGCTCAATGCCCAGCCTTCTCACGCGCCAGCGCAAATTCGTCGACGATTGCGGCGCGCCCGAGGTAGCTCGGCACCACGTCTTCAAGCGCCGTCGCGTGGCCCGCAAATTTCGGGAATGGCGCGGCTGACACGTTGTCCACCGACATCGATTTCACGTTGTCCGGCGTCAACGGCTGCGTCGGCACGTACTGCAAAACAGACGCAAGCATTGAGGTCACGAAGCCCGGCAGGCCGATGATCATGTGCTTTCTGTGCGAAAGCTTCATCACGTAGGCAATCAGTTCTTTCAACGTGTAGACCTTCGGCCCAACCAGTTCATAGCGCTGGCCGTACGTCGATTCGTCGTTGACAGAAGCCACGAACGCGCGCGCTACGTCGTCCACCCACACAGGCTGAAATCGCGCGCTTGCGCCGGGCAACATCATCGGCACCAGTGGCGGCAAAAAGCCGATCATGCTTGCAAATTTGGTGAGGAAGGAGTCGCCGCGTCCGAAGATGACTGACGGCGCGAAGATCGTGAAATCAAGGCCACTGTCGCAAACGAAAGCATCCGCTGCTGCTTTCGATCTTTGGTAGGCACTGGGGCCATTTTCAGACGCACCCAGCGCGCTCATCTGAACGTAGCGCGACACGCCTGCGGTCTTGCACGCGGCGACGGCGTTGGCGGTGAGCGTGACGTGCGCGCGCTCAAAGTTGCCGTTCAAAATGCCGACCAGATTGATCACGGCGTCCTTACCGCGGACCAGTTGCGCCAGTGCGTTGGCATCGTAAACATCGGCCTCAACAACGGTCACGCTGGGTAGCGGAAACAACGCCCGCGCGTTGTCTCGCTTGCGCGTGGGCACGGTGATCGAATGCCCGCCCGCCACCAGTTTGCTGCAAATGGCGCGGCCGACAAAACCGCTGCCGCCGAGGATGAGAATGTTCATGATTGAGTGAGCTGTGAGGAGTTAGGTTCGTTGTAGGGTGGGCAGAGGCTGCCCACGCTACGGTTCCGCGTGTTTACTTCGCTGGAATTATCCCAAGTCGCGATTTGATCGACGTGTTGCCGCTGCCGGAGAGGTGGGCGTACCACACGGCATTGGCCAGCACTTTGCGCACGTAGTCGCGAGTTTCGTTGAACGGAACGGACTCGGCGTAGATCGCGCCTTCCAGCGGTGCATCGGCCCGCCACGCCCTCGCGCGGCCCGGCCCGGCGTTGTACGAGGCCGCAGCCATCGGCTCCGAGCCACCCATCTGATCGAGCACGGTACGCAAATAAAACGAACCAAAACCGGTGTTGACATCAACATTGACAAGCTGACTCGGACGATAGTCATTGGCCTTCATTTGTGTCGCGATCCATTTGCCAGTGGCCGGCATCACCTGCATCAAACCGAGTGCGCCCGCAGATGAAACCGCCTCCGCCCAAAAGCGCGACTCCTGCCGGATCAGGCCAAAAACTAACGAGTGATCGAGTGCCGCCTGTGTGGCTGCTTTTTTGATTTCTGCGGCGTATGGCATCTGATAGCGCAGGCCGAAATCATGCTGCGCTTTTGTTCTCTCAGCGGTATTGATCGAGCGATCCCAAATGCCTTTGCGTCGCATCCACTCGGCGGCCACCAGCGAGTCGGCGTCGTTGAAATCTTTGACCACGCTGTACCACTCGCGCGCCGCGTCGGCACGCAAGCCCAGTGCCGAGAGTTTGAGCACGCGTTTGGCGGCGGCGGATTGATCAAATCGCGTGAACTCTTCCGGCGTCGGTTTTATGGACCCCGCTTTCAACGTAGTCGGCGCGGGCAGCGGCGCGCCGATTTCTTCGGCGGCGAGCAGGCCATAAAAACTGAATTCTTTCGCAAGATCGGCGTAGATGGCCTGCGCGCCGACCTTGTCTGACAGCTCAACGAGGGCACGCGCCTTCCAGTATTTCCACGCCGGGTCGGCCATCCCCGTCTGCGCCGCCGACGGCATCGGGCTCATGGCATTGATCGCGCGCAGCACCGCGCTCCATGCGCCAGCCCGCAGCGCCGCGCGAGCGATCCACGCCGCCTGCCAGTCGCCGAGGCGTGTCATCGTATGCGCGTCACCGGTGCGCCTGAACCACGTCATCGCCTCGGCTGTGTCAAGTCGCCGCGCACTGGCATAGGCCAGTTGCCCGGCCGCATAACGCTGCTCCTCATCGGTGAATTTGCTGCGAATGCCTGACCACACCAAACGTGCTTTGGCAACGTCACTGCGCGCTAATTTTGTCAAGGCATACAGCCCCGCCTCGCGATGCGGGCGCGATGACCACGCAAGACCGGCGTTCAAATACGATTCCGGCGATGAATGTGCGCGTTGCAGCGCCTCGGTGCTCGGGCGATAGTCCGCCGACAGCCCTTCGGCAGCGCGAGCACCGGCCAGAAAGCTACCTCCGTCTGCGGTCGTGCGGAAGCGCCAAAGCGCATCGTCCGCCGTCACCTGATTGCGGCGGGCGAGGGCTGAGAATGCATCAGCACAGGCCTCCGTCAGTCGTTCTTCCCACACCCCGCGCGGCACAGGCAACAGATCTCTCGTCTCAGTCTTCGCCGCCAATGTGGTGCGGTGGCAGGCGATCTCACTGTCATCGGTGTCAAAGCCGCGCGAAATTTTTGCGAAGTTGTCCCAGTTGCCGGTCTTGCCCAGCTGCTTGAGCCAATCAATGCGCAGGCGATCAGCAACAAATTCACCCACCCGCTTTTGCAGAAACTGTTCAACGTCCGCGCCGATGCTCGCGTTGTCAAGCTGCAATCGCAGCGACCAATAGTCAACGTAGCCTTCCAGCAGGTCGCCACGGGTTTGCGCAGTGGCGGCGTTGACGCGTCGCAGCTCGCCCAGGCGAAAGCCTTCTGCGGCATCCTTCACAGCAGCGTCGGTGGCACTATTTGCGGTAGCGTCGGTGGCGCGCCCGGAAAGCGGCGCCAGCAACAGCGAGGCAACGAGGAAAGTATGAAAACAATTCATACCGCTATTTTCCCTGAATACGCCGCCAACGCATACCTGCCAATTTGCAGGGTGTCGGTTCGCTAGAATTCGCTGCATGCAAAACGGGGCAATCAGCGCAGGCGCAGTGGTCGGGGTCGTCATGGGGTCGTCCTCCGATTGGGACGTGATGAAGCACGCCACTGAAATGCTCGAGCGCTTCGGCGTCACCTTCGAAGCCAAAGTGGTGTCCGCCCACCGCACGCCGGATGACATGTTCAGCTACGCCGATTCTGCCATCGAGCGCGGTATTCAAATCATCATCGCGGGCGCAGGGGGCGCGGCGCATTTGCCCGGCATGTTGGCGGCCAAAACCACGCTGCCGGTGCTCGGCGTGCCGGTGCCATCGAAATATTTGCGTGGTGAAGATTCGCTGTTGTCCATCGTCCAAATGCCTAAAGGCGTGCCGGTGGCGACGTTTGCTATTGGCGAAGCTGGCGCGGCTAACGCGGCGTTGTTTGCCGTCGCCATGCTCGCCATTTCCAACAAAGCGCTGGCGCAACAACTGCTGTCCTTCCGCGACGAACAAACCGCCAGCGCGCGCAGTATGCTGGTGCCGCCCGTCCTAGCGGACAAGTGATGGGGACTCCTATAAATCCGTTTGTCGGGCGAACTGCGTCGTTGCGCCGTGCTCGCAATCCTCACGTACCAGGGCGTACATTCCGGTTGCTGCGCGCGGCGCCGACGCTGCCAAACCCGGCACTTCATCCCGAAAATTCGAATTTATAGGACTGCCCTGATGCTGCCACCGGGATCATGGTTAGGCTGTCTCGGAGGCGGTCAATTAGGCCGCATGCTCGTTCACGCCGCGCAGGCGATGGGCTACAAAGTGCTCGTGCTTGACCCCGACGCGACCGGCCCCGCAGCGCAAGCCGCCGATGATGTGATCGTCGCTGCGTATGACGACATGGATGCAATCGCCGCGTTCGGCAAACGCGTTGCCGCCGTTACCACCGAATTTGAAAATGTACCTGCGGCGTCGCTTGAAGCGTTGGCGGCCATGGTTCCGACGCGACCCGGCGCAGCGGCGGTGCGCATTGCGCAGGATCGCCGTAAAGAGAAGCGATTTTTCGTCGAGTACGGATTGCCGGTCGGCAAGTTCGCCGTCATCGAACGCGCCGAAGATTTGCGCGACGCTCCAGCGCATTTGTTCCCCGGCATATTGAAGACGGCAACGCTGGGCTACGACGGCAAAGGTCAGCAGCGCGTCACCTCCACCACGCAGGCGCTGCTCGCATGGATGAGCATGAAGCAGGCCCCGTGCGTACTCGAAGCGATGATTCCATTCGAGCGCGAAATTTCAGTGCTAGTCGCCCGCTCGGCCACAGGCGAAGTGCGCGTATGGCACGTGCAGGAGAACCAGCACGTTAACGGCATTCTCGACCTTACGATTGTGCCTGCGCGGCTTGACGTTGCGGTACTAGACCAAGCGCAAACATTGGCACGACAATTAGTCGTTGCTCTCGACTACGTTGGCGTATTGTGCGTAGAAATTTTCGTCACAGCAGATGGACTGCTGCTCAACGAAATCGCCCCAAGACCCCACAACAGCGGCCACTACACCATAGAAGCCTGCCAGACCTCGCAGTTCGAACAGCAGGTGCGAGCACTGGTCGGCGCACCACTCGGTGACCCGTCGTTGGTGCAACCGGCGGTGATGGTGAATGTGTTGGGAGACGTGTGGTTTGACGCCGTGTCGGGCAATAATGCTCCCATGCAGCCCGCATGGAACGAAGTGCTCGCGCTGCCCGGTGCGCACGTCCATTTGTACGGCAAAGCCGAAGCCCGGAAAGCCCGAAAAATGGGGCATGTGACTTGTGTGGCGGCGACGCAAGATGACGCATTGGCGACAGCAGTTGCGGTGAAGCGGATTCTGCGGATTCCGTAGCCGCGCGTAGCGTAGCCCCTTCTCACGTCTACCCTCACCACATCGCCGTCATCCTCGGCGCAGCCGGGGATCCAGTGCGTAACCCACGCGAGGCGCAAACCATTTCCGTTTGCAAACCGCCTGTTTCGCCTGAGGGCGAGTCACTTTTTTTGCTTCGCCAAAAAAAGGAACTAAAAAAAGGCGACCCCGACGATTGTCCCCGGCCTTCGCCAGGGCAGGCTCTGATCCTGCGATGCTCAGAAAAAAGCGGAACGAAAAAAACTCGCTATCGCTCAAACAGTTTTTCGTTCTGATCGCTTTTTTCCTCCGCTCCTCGGGACCAATCAACGGGGACCCGACGAGCCAATATTTGATCGCTGCGCGATGAGGATTTCGAGTGCTCGGATGCGAGCATCCACACGGTGGCGCGCACTTTGTTATGTCGGCGCAATCACGCTGTAACAAGAATATCTTCGGTAAATCAGTGGATTACAAAGCAATGTGTTTTCGCCGATTGAATAATGAGTCACCGTGCCGATTGAATATTGAGCCTGGGTCTGAGGTTTCCCCACGAATTTCTGCGCATCACGGATCAGATTTGTAGGGCGTGATGGGGTGCTGCCCAAGATTTCATGGTTCGTCGGAATGCCTC
>JAYVNO010000058.1:0-6707 GCA_043758415.1 Burkholderiales bacterium | reverse complement strand
AGCGTTTCGTGACTTTGACTACGACCATCTTTCTTCATGACCATTGGAGTCTAATAATTCAGAAAAGTTCACGTTTGTCTCTTAAATTTATGACTTATTAGTAAATGGAGCATTCACGATAAAGCTGATAGCAATGTTCCGCGTGGTTTAGATCACCACAATCGCTTCAATTTCAAACAAAGCGCCCTTCGGCAACGACGCCACGCCGATGGTCGAACGAGCGGGATAAGGCTTCGGCAACAGCGCTTCCATCTTGGCGTTCACGGTCGCGAAATTAGCGAGATCGGTGAGGAACAACGTGAGTTTGACGATGCCGCCGAGGTTGCCGTGAGCAGCAGCAATCACCGCCTGCATATTGGCGAGCGCTTGATCAACCTGCGCTTCGAAACCTTCGCGCAAATTGCCGGTGGCGGGATCGAGCCCGATCTGGCCCGAGCAAAAAACCATCTTGTCGGCGGTGGCCAGATTGATGCTGACCGCTTGCGAATAGGGGCCGATGGCAGCGGGCGCTTTGTCAGTATGGATGACTTGGGTGGGCATAAATTTCTCCGGCGGAATTGGGATTTGTGGGAGCGTACGTCGACAGGCTCTGCAGAGCGATTTACCGCGATAAACGCTGCACGATTTCAGCGGTTAGCGGTGCCTGATTCATCGTGTAAAAGTGAATGCCCGGTGCGCCGCCGTCGAGCAATCGCTGACACAGCGCGGTAATCACGTCGGCACCGAACGCACGAATAGACGCGGCGTCGTCCATGA
Organism: Burkholderiales bacterium; assembly: GCA_043758415.1. GTDB lineage: Bacteria > Pseudomonadota > Gammaproteobacteria > Burkholderiales > Casimicrobiaceae > Casimicrobium. The sequence goes on along the minus strand of JAYVNO010000058.1, from coordinate 5,951 downwards.
AGCCCTCCATCTTGAGTGCGACCCAGCGCGGAATGTCGATCTGATCTTTCGCCGCAAAGCGCGCGATTTTTGAGTAATTGTGAAACGGCATGATGCCGGGCACGATGGGAATGGTGACGCCGCGTTCGCGCACCTCGTCGACGAAGTGAAAGTAGGCGTCGGCGCTGAAGAAAAACTGCGTGATCGCGGAATGCGCACCGGCGTTGGCTTTGGTGACGAAATTTTTCAGATCCGCCTCGGCGTAGCGACTTTGCGGGTGATATTCAGGGTATGCCGCGACCTCGATGGTGAAGTGATCGCCGTGCAGTTCGCGGATGAACTTGACGAGGTCAGTGGCGTAGTTGAAATCACCCATCGCGCCCATGCCGCTGGGCATATCGCCGCGCAAAGCGACGATGCGACGGATGTTTTTTTCTTTGTAAAGCCCTAGCGTTTCGGCGATGCTCTGCTTGGTTGCGCCGATGCATGACAGATGCGGCGCAGCGTGAAATCCGGCCTCGATAATTTCGAGCACCGTGGACAGCGTTTTCTCGCGCGTGGAGCCACCAGCGCCGTAAGTCACGCTGAAAAACTCGGGTTCCAGCGCGCCGAGTTGTTGCGTGACGGCGCGCAGTTTGATCGCGCCCTCGGGCGTGTTCGGCGGAAAAAATTCGAAGGAAATATTGTTCATTGTTTTTGTTCTCGTTTTAGTCAGCGCGCTTAACTTACCGCAGCGTAGACGAAAAATTCGCGATTGCCATCAGTGCCGGTGATCGAGCTGTCGAAGTAATCGAGCACACGCAAACCTGCTTGCACGCACGCTGCGCGAATTGATGTTTCTACGACTGCATAGAGCGAAACGTCGCGCACGATGCCGCCTCTGGCGAGGTTGCCCGCACCCACTTCAAATTGCGGCTTGACGAGGCTTAATACGCGCCCGTTTGCGGCCAACAAGACAGGCCATTGTGGCAACACTTTGGTGAGTGAAATGAAGGAAACGTCGGCGACGATTAAGTCGAAACGGGCACTGTAGGAGCGACTCTGCTGCGACCCAATGTCGGCTAGCTCCAATGCCAGAGACGGCAGAGCCGCTCCTACCAAAGTTGCCGCATCGAGCGTTCGCGCATTCACCCCCTCAATGCAGCTCACCCGCGCATCGCCCCGCAGGCGCGCATGCAGTTGATCGCGCCCGACGTCTACGCCCACCACCTGTGCCGCACCGCGTTGCAACAGGCAATCGGTGAAACCACCCGTTGATTGCCCAACATCGAGGCAGCGCAACTGCGCAACATTCAGCCCAACGTGCGTCAATGCGCCGTCCAGCTTGAGCCCGCCGCGCGACACGAAACGATCAAGATCGCTCGCTTCAATTTCTAGCGAAACATCTGCTGCGACGGAGACGCTGGGCTTGCTGAGAGCTACGCGTGAGTTGCCTTCGCGTGCGAACACGTGGCCCGCCGCGATCAGCCGTTGCGCAGCCGTGCGCGACGGCGCAAGACCGCGCTCGACGAGCAGCACATCAGCGCGCACGAGTACACACAGGGGAAATTATTTAGATCTTTTGCCGAACGGGATGATCATGGCTAATGCCCATGAAATCAAGCCGTAGAGCAGGCCACCGAATACGGCGGCCCAGAAACCATCGACGGTAAATCCGTTGAGCACTTTACCCACCATCCAAAACAACAAGCCGTTCAGCACAAGGTAGAAAAAACCGAGCGTAAGTACGGAGATCGGCAGCGTGAGCAGCGTCAACACCGGACGGATCAGTGTGTTGACGAAGCCCAGCGCGAACGCAGCGATCAGCGCTGACGCAAAATTCGTTACGTGAATCGTTGGCATGAAATACGCGACCGCCATCAAAGCGATGGCATTGAGTACCCAGACGATTACTAAGCGAATCATGGTGTGCTTTCGTAGGGTGGGCACCCCGTGTGCCCACCGTGTTGCGTGATTGCGCGGCGTGGGCACGGAGTGCCCACCCTACGAACGCTAATAGCGGTACGTATCCAGCTTGTACGGTCCAGCCTTGCTCACGCCAATGTACGCCGCTTGCTCAGTCGTCAGTTCAGTCAGCATCGCGCCAACTTTTTTCAGATGCAAACGCGCAACTTTTTCGTCGAGGTGCTTTGGCAACACGTAGACCTTGCCGTTTTCATAAGCGTCCTGCTTGGTAAACAGCTCCATCTGCGCGATCACCTGATTGGTGAACGATGAGCTCATCACAAAGCTGGGATGACCCGTCGCGCAACCAAGGTTCACGAGACGGCCTTTGGCCAGCAACGTGATCTTTTTGCCGTCCGGGAAAATAATGTGATCGACTTGTGGTTTGATCTCGTCCCAGGTGCATTTTTCGAGTGAGGCGACGTCGATTTCGTTGTCGAAGTGACCGATGTTGCAAACGATGGCTTCGTCTTTCATCGCGGCCATGTGTTCGTAACGAATCACGCTCTTGTTGCCGGTAGCAGACACGAAAATGTCACACTTGTCAGCGGCGTATTCCATGGTCACGACTTTGAAGCCTTCCATCGCGGCTTGCAACGCGTTGATCGGATCGATCTCGGTCACCCACACTTGAGCGGACAACGCACGCAGCGCCTGCGCCGAGCCTTTGCCCACATCGCCATAACCGGCCACACAAGCCACTTTGCCGGCGATCATCACGTCGGTTGCGCGCTTGATGCTGTCGACCAGCGATTCGCGACAGCCGTACAGGTTGTCGAACTTGCTCTTGGTGACGGAGTCGTTCACGTTAATGGCGCGGAACAACAGCGTGCCCTTCGCGGACATTTCGTTCAAACGCAACACGCCCGTGGTCGTCTCTTCGGTCACCCCGATAATGTGTTTGGCCTTGCGCTCGTACCAGGTTGGATCAACGGCGAGCTTGGCTTTGATCGCGGCGTACAGGCAGGTTTCTTCTTCTGACGTCGGGTTCGCGATGAGCGAGGCGTCTTTGGCAGCGAGCTGGCCGAGATGCATCAACAACGTGGCATCGCCGCCGTCGTCGAGGATCATGTTCGGGCCTTCGCCGTCGGTGCCTTTTGCGCCGAATTCGAAGATGCGATGGGTGTAGTCCCAGTATTCAGCGAGCGTTTCGCCTTTGGTGGCGAACACCGGCGTGCCGCGTGCGGCGAGCGCTGCGGCAGCGTGATCCTGCGTTGAATAGATGTTGCATGAGGCCCAACGCACCGACGCACCGAGCGCTTGCAGCGTCTCGACGAGCACGGCGGTCTGGATCGTCATGTGGATCGAGCCGGTAATGCGTGCTCCCTTGAGCGGCTGGGCGGCGGTGAACTCCTCGCGGATCGCCATCAGGCCCGGCATTTCGGTCTCGGCAATCTTGACTTCTTTGCGGCCCCATTCGGCAAGCGAGCGATCGGCAATCACGTAATCAGTAAAGGCTTTATCAGCAATAGCATTCATAGTCACTCCAATTTAACTGGACGACACAGGGGGGAACGCAGGGAGAAAAGGGCACGAAGCACGTCGCTCGCGAGAGTTGTGACCCGGATGTCACCAAAACTGCGAGCGCGGTTGGAAAAAGCGTGTTCGAGCCTAGCCGATCGCGCCTGAAAATGCAGGGGCCGGTTGCAACGCTCCTCGAACACCTATGATTTTAGTACAGCGGGCCGCTGATTACAACTTGGTGCCAGTCGCCTTGATGATCGGAGCCCAGTCCGCGATCTGGCTTGCCACCAGCGCCGCGTATTCGGATTGCGTCATCTTGCTGTAAACAATGCCGTTTTCCTCAAGTTTCTTGAGAACATTCGGCATCGTCATCACTTCGGCCAGCGCAGCGTAAAGCTTGTCGGTCACCTCTTTCGGCATTCCCGCCGGACCGGACACGCCAAAGTAATTGTCGATGCGAAGTTTCGGGTAACCCGCCTCGGCGGTCGTTGGCACGTCGGGCAGTAAGGGCGAGCGTTTGGCGGAAGTGACCGCAAGCCCTTTCACCTGTCCGCCTTTCACTAGCGGAACGAACGCGGTGATCACGTCAATGCCCACCGGAATCTGTCCGCCGAGCAAATCAGTGGTCATCGGCGCACCGCCTTTGTACGCCACGTGCTGCATCCTGCCCTTGGCCATCGCGTTAAAAAATTCACCGCTGATATGGCCAATACTTGCCGGGCCGCCGCTACCGAAAGGAATGCCGTCTTTGGTGGTTGCCTGTTTTGCCAGATCAGACAGGGAATTGATGGCCGCCTTCGGGCTTGCCATGAACAGCACCGGCGCCGAACCGGCGTAGAACACGTGCGTGAACTGCTTGACTGGATCATACGGCTGCTTGTCGAGCACGAATGGGCCGATCGACAGCGGCGTCGAATTTGCCATCATCAGTGTGTAGCCGTCCGGCGCGGCTTGCACGGTCGCGAGCCCCCCGACGCTACCGCCCGCGCCGGGGCGGTTGTCCACGACCACCGGCTGGCCCAGCTTTTGCCCCATTGGCTCGGCAATCGTGCGGGCGACAATGTCACTTGCCCCACCGGGCGCGAAGGTCACGATCAGTTTGATCGGTTTATCGGGGTAGGCGGCGCTTGCCACCACCGGCGCCGCGAAAAGCAGTAGCGCGCCCAGCTTGCGAATCAGGTTCTTCAAAATCGGTCTCCGAGATTTGGATGTGTTATTTGCATAACTCGCAACATGCAAAAGCCTTGCCAGCAGGCCACTTACCTCAGCCGCCGGTGCCGCTTCGATTACGCTTGCGAGATTACAACGAACGCTGTCTCCATGCCTGATTTTTGGCCCGCTTCCGGTTACAACCTGCTAGCCCGCTCCGGCGACGCGCTACTGGTAACCGATGATTTCATCCGCTCATTATTCCTGCGCCCAGAAGTTGCGCCGGTGGCGGAGTCCTGCGCTGCCGAGCTCAAGCTGCATGAGGTGTTGCTCGCGGCACCCCGTCGCGCGGTCGCCGCCACAGAAATTCTGCAAATCGCCGACCCGGACGCACAGGCGAACTATCGAATTTTGCTCAAGTTTCGTGATCGCCTGCTCGCCGCGCCCACGCTGGAGGCCGCGTACACCGGGCTGTTCAAGGGTGACGGCGTGGACGTGCCACCAATTTTTGTGTTTCAGCTGACGCAGATTTTTCTGCGGCATATTTTGGGTGAGGAGACCGATCCGCTGCAAGCCCGCATGGCGGAATGCCTGTTTCGCGTGCAGAAGGTGTCGCTGCTGGAAGACGGTGCGGTGATGGTCGCCGACGAGGAAACCATTGAGGTGCTTTCGGAAACGAGTGGCTTTGGCTCCCTCGGCGAGTTGCTGAAAAAACAGAACACACCGACGCGCTCCATTGATCTCGACGTGCTGTCCACCGACAACGCCACGATTTATTGGGATCGCGACGAGCGGCACGACCTTGCGGTCAGTGTCAATCGCGGGCAACCGGCGCTGGACGCGCTGATGCGGGTGTTGGAGCAATGGGTGGCGCACTTCCTCGGCGTTGAGGTGACCATCGTGCATCGCAGCGAAATCGACGACAAGCAATGGGTCTGGCACGTCGGGCTGGACGCCACGGCCAGCGGCATCCTGAATGACCTTTACAACGGCGCACCGGTGGACGAAGCGCGCATGGCGCGGTTGCTTTGCTTGTTCGAGCTACGCTTCAAAAATCCCGCGGATATGCGCGCAAACCTTGCCGGACGCCCGGTTTATCTGGCGATGGCGATGGATGCGGACGGCAAATTGAAGCTTAAGCCGCAGAATTTATTGCTGAATTTGCCGTTAAATCGGGTGTAGGGTGGACGGCTTGCACGCCACGCCACCCCATCCGGCGGAACCGCGAGCGTTCGGTCCTACGAACGGGTGGGCCAGTCGAACCCCCATTTCGGCCAGTGATCCTTAAAAACAGCCCCCACGGCCCCGCGCGTCTCTTATGGGTAGAAACAGGCGGCGGAGCAACGGCAGAGTTGATTCGACCGGGTCGCACGGGGATGGGTGGCGCTACACTTTCGGTGCGATCAGGCAATGCC